>DVIY01000053.1 GCA_018710915.1 Candidatus Gallacutalibacter pullistercoris | reverse complement strand
GCTTTACGGTTCTGAAATGCCCAAAATTCTTTTGATTACGTATGGCAGGTTATTTTCCTTTACAGCTAAAGCGTGTGAATTGCTTCAGCAAAAAAGCTATTCGGTAGCAGTTTTAAAGTTAAATCGTATCAAGCCTATTGAAGAAGAGGCTTATCAAGCAGCAGAACAGGCTGTATCTATTTATTTCTTCGAAGAAGGAATGGAATCTGGTGGGATTGGCGAGCATTTCATCGCAAAATTGATTCAGAAGGGGTATCGTGGACGTGTCTTTTTGCGCGGGATTGGCGATTTTTTTGTGCGGCACGCTTCTATGGAAGAATCGTTGCATGACTTGGGTTTGGATGTAGAATCGATTTTCCGGACTGTGATTGATGAAGAAGGAGAACCTGTATGATTGAAAAAAAACGATTGGACTGTCTTATCTTTGAGCAGGGGTTAGCTCCGAGCCGTGAAAAAGCCCGTGCACTGATTATGGCGGGACAGGTATATGTGGATAATCAGAAAGCAGATAAGCCGGGAACCATGCTTCCGGTAGGAACACCTGTAGAGGTACGTGGAGCAACACTGGCTTATGTAAGCCGCGGCGGATTGAAGCTGGAAAAGGCCATGAAAGAATTTCCGATTGATTTGCATGAAAAAACCTGTATGGATATTGGCGCTTCTACTGGAGGATTTACAGACTGTATGCTCCAAAACGGGGCAAAAAAGGTTTACGCAGTTGATGTGGGATATGGTCAGCTGGCCTGGAGCCTGCGCACCGATGAACGTGTCGTGAATCTGGAGAGAACTAATGCCAGATACCTGACAGCTGAACAGATACCCGATCCCATCGACTTTTTCAGTGTAGATGTCTCTTTTATTTCGCTGACGATTATTTTGCCAGCAGTGCGCCCCTTGCTTCGAGAAGGTGGGCAGGCTGTGTGCCTGATTAAACCGCAGTTCGAGGCTGGAAGAGAAAAGGTAGGCAAAAAGGGCGTAGTGCGCGAAAAATCTGTGCACCAGGAAGTAATTGAAAAAATCACTTCTTTTGCAGTTGGAAATGGATATACGGTAAAAGGGCTTACTTTTTCGCCGGTAAAAGGGCCGGAAGGGAATATTGAATATCTGATTTATCTGGAAAAATCAGAGAATCCCCAGCTTTTAACAGAAACAGATATTCCGGAATTGGTGGAAGAATCTCACCGGACACTGGATAAGGGGGCCGCACATTGAAAATTGTTCTACTGCCCAACTTGACAAAGCAGGATGCGGCTCTGCATACGGGGAGAATCACACAAAAACTGCTGGACCTCAAGGCTGAGGTCTGGATGCATATTCCCATGAAAAAAGAATTTCCTTTTTTTCCAATTCATTTTTGGACAGATTTTGATGAAATGATAGCAAACTGTGATGCGGTAATTGCAGTTGGCGGAGATGGGACTATTATCCATGCAGCTAAGCATGCGGCCCATGCACAAAAGCCTATTTTAGGTGTCAATGTGGGAAGACTGGGGTTTGTGGCTGGGTTAGAAACGAATGAACTTGACTTACTGAAGATTCTGGTTTCTGGAAACTATTCGGTAGATAATCGTATGATGATTTCAGCTACTGTTGGGCGGCCTGACGGAAATATTACGTATCATGCACTGAACGATGCAGTGATTTCTCGAGGCGCTCTCTCACGGATTTTAGATTTCGAGGTTTCTTTAAATGAGGACACTATTTGCCGATATCGAGCGGATGGCTTGATTTTATCTACTCCAACCGGTTCAACTGCATATTCTCTTTCTGCTGGTGGGCCAGTTGTAGACCCCTCGATGGAATGTATGATTCTTACGCCAATTTGCCCACATTCTCTGCTGACACGGCCTGTTGTGTTCAATGCGAATTCTCTGATTTGTGCAAAAGCTGATTGTGGAAGTGAAATTTATCTCACGCTCGATGGTGCGACTTCTGTCCGTATTGAAAGTGGGGAGTCTATCTATTTTTCAAAATCCAGGCTTTCTGTTCAACTGATCCAACTGCATCATAAAGGTTTTTATCAGGTCGTTAACGAAAAATTGACCGAAAGGAGAAATTGATTTATGAAAACACGCCGCCATGCAAAAATACTGGAGCTTATCAGCGAGCACGATATTGATACCCAGGATGAGTTGCTTCGCTGCCTGCGGGAGTCCGGTTTTGACGTGACACAGGCCACGGTTTCCCGCGACATTAAGGAACTGCGTCTGGTAAAGACCCTTTCAGCAGAAGGAAAGTACAAATACTCCATCGGTCAGGATAACAGCCGAAATGTTTCTTCTAAATTTTTCTCTCTGTTTGCAGATTCCGTGTTGTCGGTAGATTCTGCCTGTAATATGCTGGTTATCAAGTGTATGACCGGAATGGCACAGGCAATTTGTGCTGCGATGGATTCTATCCATTGGAAAGGCGCAGTGGGGACCTTGGCAGGAGACGACACCATTTTTGTGGTGTGCCGGGACGATTTAAGTGCCAAAGATATGGAAGCAGAATTAAAAAAACTCATGACAAGGTGATAGAGAATGCTGGCACAGCTGTATATTGAAAATATTGCCGTCATTGAGAAGGCTTCCATAGACTTTCAAGCCGGCTTTAATATTCTTACCGGTGAAACCGGCGCAGGCAAATCAATCATTATTGACTCCATCAATGCAGTGCTGGGCGGAAGAGTCTCGAGGGAAATTGTGCGTAATGGAGCAAACACCGCACGGGTAAGCGCCCTGTTTACCGGAACTGGCCCGGACACGCTTCAAAAACTGGAAGAGCTGGGCCTTGCTTTGGAAGAAGAGGAAAACCTGCTGCTCCAGCGGGAAATTCGTGCGGAGGGAAAGGCTGTTTGCCGGATTAACGGCCGCCCGGCCACTGTTTCCATGCTGCGGGAGGTGGGGCTCACGCTGCTAAGTATCCTCGGCCAGCACGAAAGCTATGAGCTTCTTTCCCCGGAGCAGCACGTGGATTATATCGACAGCTTTGGCGGGCTGAATGAACTGAAAAGCCAATATCATGCAGTATATCGCAAACTGCGTTCCATCAAAAAAGAATGGGATGCTTTGCTGATGGATGAAAATCAGAAAGCCCGCCGTATGGATTTGCTCCGTTATCAAATTGAGGAGCTGGAGGCCGGGAACATCCGTCCCGGCGAACAGGAAGAACTGGCACAGCAGCGCAGCATGTACCGCAACAGCGAAAAAATTGCGGAGGCTCTGATTTGTGCCAAAAATTCGCTGGACGGCGGCGAGGAAGGCGGCGGTGCGGTTTCTGCGGTGGGAAGCGCGGCGGACGCCCTGGAAGAGGCAGCTGCCTTTCTGCCGGCCCTTACTGCCGCAGCACAAAAGCTCCGCGATTTGGAATACAGCTTACAGGACTGCCTGGCCGAGGTGCGGGATGCCTCAGAAACACTGGAATATGACCCTGCCCGGCTGGAACAGGTGGAGGACCGTCTCGACCGGCTGTACCGGCTTAGCCTGAAATACGGCTCTACGGAAGAGGAAATGCTGGCTTTTTTGGAAAATTGCCGGGAAGAGCTGCATACCATCGAGCTTTCCGACGAAAAGGCGCAGGAGCTGGCCGGGCAGTACGAGGAGTGCAAGCAGGAAGCTATCCGGCTGGCGAAAGAGCTTTCCGCCAACCGGCGGAAAGCGGCAGGGGAGATGGCAGCCCGGGTACGGGAAGAACTCACATTTCTCGATATGCCCAACGTGGATTTCCAGGTGGAACAGCTGCGCTGCCCGCTGAACCAGTGGGGATGCGATAAAATCCAGTTTTTGCTCTCCACCAACCCCGGAGAACCGGCACGGCCCATGGCAAAAATTGCTTCCGGCGGCGAACTCTCCCGGATTATGCTGGCCATCAAAACCGTGCTTTCCGGTACAGACCGGATTGGTACGCTGATTTTTGACGAAATCGATACGGGTATCAGCGGCAGCGCCGCCAGAAAGGTCGGCCTGAAACTATTGGAGGTTTCCCGCAACCGGCAGGTGCTGTGCGTTACCCATCTGGCGCAGATTGCCGCACTGGCGGACGCGCACTTTCTAATTTCCAAAGAGGTGCATGACAACAAGACCTTTACGCAGGTTCGTCCCCTTGATTTTGAGGGACGGAAGAGGGAGGTTGCCCGCATTATGGGCGGTACCGAAATTACGCCGCTGCTTTTGCAAAATGCAGAGGAAATGATTCGTACCCGGTAATGGATTTTCAGGTCTTGACTTTTTGAAAAGACTTCGCTATAATCACAATAAAGGCTGTGAAGGAAAAAAGTACTGCTGTGGAATTATCAAATTCCAGCCGGCAAAGAGAACCTGCGGCAGGTGGAAGCAGGGGCGGCAGCAGACAGGAAAATACATTCCAGAGCCGCAGGCTGAAAGCGCATTTGTGCAAGTAGGCTGTGCCGGGCTGTCCCCGTTATCAAACAGGGAGTATCGAGCTTCTGTACTCCGTAAGGCCGTTGCTGTGAAGCATCGGTGAACTGAGGTGGTACCGCGGTTTTTCCGCCCTCTGCAAATTGGCAGGGGGCGTTTTTTGTTGCCCATAACAAGGCCCCCGGTGATTTTTTGAAAGGTGGTAGAGTGAAATGGGCGTTTTTGAAGTATTGCAGGAAAGAGGGCTGATTGCCCAGATGACCAACGAGGAGAAAATTCGCGACCTCCTCAACAATCACAAGATTAAGTTTTATATCGGCTTTGACCCGACCGCAGACAGCCTGCATGTCGGCCACTTTTTGCAGGTGATGGTGATGGCCCATATGCAGCGTGCCGGCCACGTGCCGATTGCACTGTTCGGCGGCGGCACCGGTATGATTGGCGACCCCTCCGGCAAAACCGATATGCGCCGCATGATGACCAAAGAGGAAATCAACCACAACATTGAGTGCTTCCAGAAGCAGATGTCCCGGCTGGTGGATTTCTCTGACGGTAAAGCTATCATGGCCAACAACGGCGACTGGCTGCTGAACCTGAATTACATCGATTTTCTGCGGGAAGTAGGCGTGCATTTCTCCGTAAACCGTATGCTGGCAGCAGAGTGCTACAAGCAGCGCCTGGAGCGCGGCCTGTCCTTCTTTGAGATGAACTACATGATTATGCAGAGCTACGACTTCCTCGAGCTGAACCGCCGTTATGACTGCGTGATGGAGCTGGGCGGAGACGACCAGTGGAGTAATATCATCGGCGGCGTGGAGCTGCTGCGCCGCAGCGAGGGCAAAGAGGTTTATGGCATGACCTTTACGCTGCTGACCACCAGCGAAGGCAAGAAGATGGGCAAGACCGAAAAGGGTGCTGTGTGGCTGGATCCCGAAAAGACTTCTCCCTTTGATTTTTATCAGTATTGGCGCAATGTTGCGGATGACGATGTAATCCGCTGCATGAAGCTGCTTACCTTTGTGCCCATGGATGAAATCCGCGCGATGGAGAAACTCTCCGGCAGCGAGCTGAACCAGGTGAAGGAACGTCTGGCTTACGATGTAACCAAGCTGGTGCATGGGGAAGAGGAAGCCCAAAAAGCACAGGAGGGATCCCGTGCACTGTTTGGCACCGGCGCCAACACCGACAATATGCCCACCACAGAGCTGACTGCCGATGACTTTACCGACGGGAAACTCCTGGTGCTCGACCTGCTGATGAAGACCAAGCTGACTCCCTCCAAGGGCGAAGGCCGTCGTCTGGTCACCCAGGGCGGTGTGAGCATCGACGACCAGAAGGTGACAGATATTACCGCTGCTGTGACCCCGGCCGATTTTGAAAAGGGCTATGTGGTTATCAAGAAGGGTAAGAAGGTTCACCATAAGGCTGTGCTGAAATAATTGCAGCTAAAAAAATAAATCAAAAAATCCCCTTCATTTAAAATGAAGGTAAAATGAAGGGGATTTTTTGACAATGACAATAAGGGAGAAGAGGTATGAAATTATATATTGTAGGGTC
>DVIY01000052.1 GCA_018710915.1 Candidatus Gallacutalibacter pullistercoris | reverse complement strand
GGCGGGGGAAAGTATGAACAATCATTTTCCGAGAATTTTGACTCTCTTGCGCAAGGAACGCGGACTCAGCCAGAAAAAAGCAGCGGAAGATCTGGGAGTATCTCAAGCACTTCTCTCCCACTATGAAAAGGGAATCCGCGAATGCGGATTGGATTTTGTAGTGCGGGCAGCAGATTATTATCAGGTTTCGTGTGACTACCTTCTGGGACGTTCACCAGATAAGACCGGGGCAACCATTACAGTAGAAGATATCCCGGAAGCAGATGCCGCAGGAAAAGAAAACCGCCGCCGCGGGAGCCTGCTGCCAACTCTGAACAAAAAATTGCTGGCCAACTCTTTGAATATCATTTTTGGGGAATTGCAGAAATGCAACAATAAAAACCTTACAAGCGAAGTTTCAACCTGTCTGAACGTTTCGGTTTATAAAGCATTCCGCATGCTGTATTCGGCAAACCCCAAGAACCCGCAAGGCTTGTTTGCTGCGCCTGAAAAGCTGTACAACGGTCTTGCAGATGCTGCACGCAGCATTGCAGAAGCAAATGCAGCCTGTCTGGCAGAAGGGGAAAAAGCCGGTGAGATGGAAGGGCTGGAAAAGGGAACTGCTCCTGTCATGACGCCGGAATCCTTGACAGAAGATTATCCCCTGTTTGCGGCTTCCTTGATGAATTTGATTCAAAACGCAGAAGCACGTATGGGCATGAAGAAAAAGCCCTGAACTTTATTATACGAAATTTTAAAGGCCTGTGCAAGGGATTGCCTGCACAGGCCTTTTATGCTGCTCTTCACTGAAGAATAAATTCGCGTATTTCGTCCAAACGGGCGGCTGCATCGCTTACGCCCATGGAGTACAACTCCATCAACTGTGCAGGATCGCGGCAATAGGCACTGAGTATGATGGGGCTGGAGGGCCGAATCACGATAGCAGCACCTTCATTTTCGCGCTTTATACATTCACGGCGCAGCTGGTTATAGACCTCTCCCCGCCGGCACAACGCTTCGGCAAATGCCGGATAACGATAGTATCGGGCACGGATAACAGCACGGGGATATTCAGGCTTTTCTGATTTTCGGTAAGTATCGTCACGTGTCAGCACCACGATATTCCGCGCACTGCCGTCCTGTTCTGCGCGGCGGAGCGGTATGGCCTGTGCTACACTGCCGTCCAGCAACCTTTTGCCCATATGCCGGATAGGATGAGACAGAAACGGCTGGGCAGAAGAAGCTCTGACTGCTTCCATTCCCGCTCCCAACTGCGTGCGGTCGAAGAATACGGCCTCTCCTGTTTCCAAATCAGTAGCACCCGCCTGATAACCGGTAGGGTTGGCAAAAAAAGCATCGTAATCAAAGGGAAGCAGTTCATGAAAAAGCGGCCCAAAAATAAAATCAAAGCCAAACATAGAGCCGCCCCGCAGAAGATTTCCCGGACTGACATAACGTTTGTCCTGAATATATTGCTCAAAAATCTCGCGATTCCTCCCCTTTTGTCCAGAAAGAAAACTCAAGGCATTGCAGGCTCCCGCAGAAATCCCATATACAGTAGAAAAAGGAACTGTTTCGTGTGTCAATGTATCCAGAACATCGAGGACACCGGCAGTATAAGCTCCGCGAATTCCGCCGCCTTCTAAAACCAGTCCGCAAGACATAAAAATCACTCCTGACCAAAAAGATAACCATTTTAGTATACGGTGTTTTGAATGATTCAGCAAGCGTCTGAAAAAAATCAAAAAAAATTTAAAAAAGGCTTGATTTTTATTTTTAAATCAGTTATAATAGTCGAGCAGTCGTTGCATGGACGTTTAGCTCAGCTGGTAGAGCATTCGCTTGACGTGCGAAGGGTCAGCAGTTCAAGTCTGTTAACGTCCACCACTGTAAAAGAGATTGGATTTTCCAATCTCTTTTTTCTTTGTATAAAATCTTTTTCTGCAAACCGAAGCCCTCTGAAGCAGCACCATACAAGTGGTTTTCTGCATCAGAGGGCTTTTCGTTTACGAATTCTTTTGTAAGAGAACCCTTTTCGACTTATTTCTTATCAAACAATCCAGTAAAATCAAAAGTAGCAAAATAATCTGCGGGCGTTTCTGCACGGCGAATCAGCTGTACGCTGCCATCTTCTTTCAGCAGCAGTTCTGCAGAGCGAAGCTTGCCGTTATAATTATAGCCCATAGCGAAACCATGTGCACCGGCGTCATGAATAGCCAGATAATCACCCATATCAATTTTGGGCAGCATCCGGTCAATCGCAAATTTATCGTTATTCTCACACAGGCCGCCGGTTACATCGTATTTGTGGTCACAGGGGGCATTTTCCTTACCCAGCACGGTGATATGGTGATATGCACCGTACATAGCCGGGCGCATCAGATTGGCAGCACAGGCATCCACGCCGATATACTCTTTGTAAGTGTGCTTTTCATGAACTGCCTTGGTGATGAGCATACCATAAGGGGCCAGCATAAAACGGCCCAGCTCGGTGAAAATTGCCACATCGCCCATACCTGCGGGCACCAATACTTCTTCGTATGCTTTGCGCACGCCTTCGCCAATAGCAAGAATATCGCTGGAGGGGTCTTCCGGACGATATCCGATTCCCACACCGCCGGAAAGGTTGATGAACTTGATATCCGCGCCGGTCTTTTCCTTCAATTCTACCGCCAGGCCAAAGAGAATTCGGGCCAGCTCCGGGTAATACGCATTGCTGGTAGTATTGCTGGCAAGAAATGCATGCAGGCCGAAATGCTTCACGCCTTTTTCCATTAAGATACGATAGCCTTCGATAATCTGCTCCTTGGTAAATCCATATTTTGCGTCACCGGGATTGTCCATAATCTTATTGGCAATCTGGAACTTTCCGCCGGGATTATAACGGCAGCAAATGGTTTCCGGCAGGCCTGCCACCTTCTCCAGAAAATCGATATGAGTGAAGTCATCCAGGTTGATATAGGCTCCGAGCTTCTTTGCCAGCTGGAAATCCTCTGCCGGAGTCACATTAGAAGAGAACATGATGTCGCTGCCGGAAAAGCCGCAGGCGTCGCTCATCATCAGTTCAGTCAGAGACGAGCAGTCCACGCCGCAGCCCTCTTCCTGCAGCACCTTCAAAATAAAGGGATTGGGGGTGGCCTTTACGGCGAAATACTCGCGAAAGCCGGGATTCCAGGAAAAAGCCTGCTTCAGACGACGTGCATTTTCACGGATTCCTTTTTCATCGTAAATATGAAAAGGGGTAGGATAAGTTTTTGCAATTTCTTTAATTTGTTCCTTCGTTACAAAAGGCTTTTTCGTCATAACGCAGACCTCCATCATTTATTGACAATTCTTCAGAAGAATCTCCCAAAGAAAAATGTTTCAGGATTTATCCATTCAAAATGATACTGGATTTGACAGGCTTTGTCAATATTTCATGCGCTTTCGCCGTGAATTTCCAGTATAAAAATACATTTATTCACAGAAAAATGAACTTTCTATGGAAAAATCCTGCATAAATGCTGAATATGGAAATTCCTTTACCCTTTACTTTTTAAACTGCTTTTCAGTAGCTTCCATCAGGCCTTTGATGTAGCCTACTGCAAACAGATTTCCCAAAAGGCCATAGCTGGGATCATCATTGCTCTCCCCTACCATTGTCGGAACATGATCGGGACGGGCAATCCCATCAAAACCAATCTCGTAATAAGCGCGCATAGCTTCTGCCATGTCTGTCTTACCATCATCGTGGAAGGTTTCATGGAAGCAGTGCCGGTCGCCCTGCACATCACGGAAATGGACAAAATGAATCTTCCCCAGCCGTCCAAAATGCCGAATCGTTTCCGGGATATCCTCTCCCATTGTTGCAAAGCATCCCTGACAGAACGTCATGGCATTATAAGGGCTGTCATACAGTGAAAACACGCGGTCAAATGCCTTGGCGCTTGTCAAAATACGTGAGATTCCCTTAATCGGCGAGAGCGGCGGATCATCGGGGTGAAGGGCCAGCGTAACGTCCTGCTCTTCACACAGAGGCAGAATTTCATGCAGAAAACCATCCAAAGTCTTCCAGAGGGTCTCTTCACTCACTTCACCTGCATATGTACGTTCTGACGGGTCAATATCATCCTCACGAAAACCTGTAACCAGTGCGCCGCCGCGTGTACGGATATCAAACGCAGTGCGTGTCCAGTTGAGAACCGGCATCCAGTTGTAACACACCGTCTTGATGCCCAGCGTACCACAGGCACGAATAAACTCTTTGAAATGAGCCATTTGCTCATCTGCTCCCGGACGCCCCAGCTTTACTTCGTCCAGCAGCGGAGGCCCTTCAATAATAGAAAGGGTCAAACCCTGGGCTGCAAACGCATCACGAATCCGGGTCAAATTTTCCAGCGTATGGGTTTCGCATCCCCCATAACTGGTTGCACCCGAAATAACATACGGCAGCCCCAATTGCTTTTGCAGATCTGATTTTGCCTGATCAAAACCATTAAAATAAGCAAGTCCCAGTTTCAAAATACTCTCTCCTTCCATAAACGCAAAGCATTTATTTTCCTGTTGATTGTACTGCAATTTAAATTGTTCTGTCAATCTGAAATGGTCTTTTTTGCTTCAAATGTCTTAAAGCCTTTCATAAAAAGTTCATATTCTATTTGCTTTATCGACATATGCAAGTTATATAGTTAATCGAATAGTTAAGAACATTAACGAAACAAATTGGAAAGGAGAGAACTTATATAGTGGAGCAGCAAAACCAAGCGCTTCGAGAAGCTCTTGTAAACACCATGCTGGAATTTCGGCGAGTAAAACCAGCCATTCAGATGGTGTGTGGGCTTCCTGCTGGCGAATTTTTCTTTTTACAGCGAATCCATGAGCTTAGCTGTGAAACAGAGGTTCGTGTATCCCGCCTGCGGGATGCCATGTGCATGACTATGCCCGCCGTTTCTCAATTTTTGCGGACGCTCGAAGAAAAAGGGTTGATCCGTCGGGAAACATCCCCAACAGATCGCCGTGTTACCTTAGTTAGCGTAACTGAAAAGGGAAAAGACATCCTGGATGAAAGCCAAAAGCAGTTCAATCAGATGTTGGATAAACTGATTGAACAATATGGGCCAAATGATCTTGAACAACTGATCTATATGCTGAAACGTCTTTCCGGAACGATTCAGGAGCTTCGGGGAGAATTTGAAGAAATTTGCAACGAAAGGACGGAATGCACTTGAAAAAGCTGGCAAAATATCTGAAGCCTTATCTGGGCGTACTGCTGGCTGCAGTAGTCTTGCTGTTCATGCAGGCTATCTGTGACCTGCGGCTGCCCAACTATATGTCAGATATCGTCAATGTGGGCATTCAGCAAAACGGCATTGAGCACGCTTCGCCGGATGCAATCTCTGAAGAAGGAATGAGCTTTTTACAGACCTTTATGAGTGACGATGAAAAAGAGCTGCTGAATAGCCATTATCAGCTGTTCTCCGGCAGTGATACCAATCCTGACGGTACCCCTTACGATCATATCTATCCGGATTTGGATGGCGGAAACGTATGGGTACGTCAAGAGACCGACGCTGAGACGCTGGACGAAATGGATCTGGCCTTCGGCACCGCCGGCTGGACTTTTATCAATACCATGCAAAGCCTGGCGGAGTCTTCCGGCCAGGGCAGCTCCACGAGTAGCGAAGATACGGACGTATCGGAGATGGACTTTGAAAAGCTGTACGCCCTGCAGCCTATATTGGAGCAGCTTCCGGATTCTGTTATCGAAGAAGCTCGGGAAAAAGCGCTGGCCAATGATCCTTCCATGCGCCTTCAGACCGGCGCTGCTCTGACCGGCAGCTTTTATACAGAGCTGGGACTCAATCTGGGGGATATTCAATTCAAGTACATCAGTTTTGTAGGCATGGAGATGCTGCTGGTTGCCCTGCTGGGAGGTATCGCTACCATTTTGGTAAGCCTGATTTCCGCACGGATTTCTGCCGGTGTGGCGCGCGACTTACGCCGGGATGTGTTCCGCAAAGTGGAAAGCTTCTCCAATACTGAATTTGACCGATATTCCACTGCTTCCCTCATTACTCGCTCCACCAATGATGTGACTCAGGTTCAGATGCTTTTGACAATGGGTATTCGTATGATCTGCTACGCCCCTATTATGGGTATTGGCGGTACTATGATGGCATTGGAAAAATCCACCTCTATGAGCTGGATTATTGCCGTCACCTGTGTGGTACTGATCGGTATGGTGGCAGTAATCTTCTCCATCGCCAAGCCCAAATTCAAGGCTATTCAGAAGCTGATCGACAAGCTGAATCTGGTAGCCCGTGAAAATCTCAGCGGCCTGATGGTCATCCGTGCTTTCGGAACCCGTCAGTTTGAAACCAATCGTTTTGATGACGTAAACCGCGACCTCACCAGAACCCATCGCTTCGTCAACCGGGTAATGGTATTCATGATGCCCGCCATGATGCTCATTATGAACTGCACCACCGTTCTCATCGTATGGGTAGCTTCCCATCAAATCGCTGATTCCCAGATGCAAGTAGGCGATATGATGGCTTTTATGCAGTACGCTATGCAGATTATCATGAGCTTCCTGATGATCTCCATGATGTTCATCATGGTGCCCCGTGCCGCCGTTTCCGGCGATCGTATTGCAGAAGTGCTCTCCACCGAACCAGTCATCAAAGATAAGGAATCCTGTTCCCACCTGCCGGAAGGAAATGCCGGTACTGTGGAATTCCGCGACGTGACCTTCCGGTACCAGGGGGCAGACGAAGACGCATTGGAACACATTTCATTTATCTCCAAACCCGGCCAGACCACCGCATTTATCGGCGCTACCGGTTCCGGCAAATCCACGCTGGTAAACCTGGTTCCCCGTTTCTATGATGTCACCGGCGGCTCGGTACTGGTAGGCGGCGTAGATGTCCGCGACCTGCCACAAAGGGAGCTGCGGGAAGCCATTGGTTTTGTGCCCCAAAAGGGTGTGCTTCTTTCCGGCACCATCGATTCCAACCTGCGTTATGGTTGTCAGGATGCCCCCGCTGACCAGATTCAGGAAGCAGCTGAAATTGCACAGGCCATGGAATTTATTTCCGAAAAGCCTGACGGCTTTGATACCGAAATCTCACAAGGCGGCACCAACGTATCTGGCGGTCAGAAACAGCGCCTTTCTATCGCCCGGGCACTGGCGAAAAAAGCGCCTATCTATATTTTCGACGACAGCTTCTCCGCTCTGGACTTCAAGACTGACGCAGCTCTGCGCCGTGCTCTGAAGGGGTACACTCAAAACAGCACAGTGTTGCTGGTGGCCCAACGGGTAAGCACCATTATGCACGCCGATCAGATTCTGGTGCTGGACGAAGGCCGCGTAGTAGGCAAGGGCACCCACAAGGAACTCCTAAAGACCTGCCCTGCTTACTATGAAATTGCATCGTCTCAGCTTTCAAAGGAGGAATTGGAATGAGTACGGAAAGAACCCGCAAGGGCCCTGCACGGGGCATGATGGGCCGTCCCGGCGGTGGTCACGGCCCCGGCGGCCCTGGTATGATGCCCGGCGAAAAAGCCAAGGACTTCAAGGGCACCTTTAAAAAGCTGCTCCGCTATCTGGGCAGCTATAAATGGGCCGTTCTGGTAGTACTGTTCTTTGCAGCTGCCTCCACTGTCCTATCCATCTTCGGCCCCAAGATCTTGGGCCAGGCCACCACCGAGCTCTTTGAAGGATTAGTGGGCACTGTTACCGGCACTGGCGAAGGCATTGACTTCGGACGTATCGGGGAAATTTTGCTGTTCCTGGTAAGTCTGTACCTCATCAGCGCTGCCTGTTCCTATATTCAGGGCTTTATCATGACCGGCGTTTCCATGAAGATCACCTATCGCTTACGTCGGGACATTGAAAATAAGATTCACAGCCTTCCCTTCTCTTACTACGACACTACTACTAACGGCGAAGTCCTTTCCCGTATCACCAACGATGTGGACGCTATCAGCCAGAGTTTGAACCAGAGCATTACTCAGATTATCACCTCTGTCACCATGCTCATCGGTATTCTGGCCATGATGTTCTCCATCAGCTGGGAAATGACGCTGGTCGCCCTGCTGATTGTCCCCATCTCCATGGTATTTGTCAGTGTCATCGTCAAGAAATCCCAGAAGTACTTCATGCAGCAGCAGGAATATCTGGGCCATGTTAACGGCCATGTGGAAGAGATGTATGGCAGCCATGTGGTGGTAAAGGCCTTTAATGGCGAAGAAAGCTCAGAAAAGACTTTCAGCGAATACAATGACAGCCTGTATAAGTCCGCCTGGAAATCCCAGTTCCTCTCCGGCCTGATGATGCCGGTGATGAACTTTATCGGCAACGTGGGTTATGTGGTTATCTGCATTATGGGCGGCTGGTTCGCAGTCAACGGCCGCATCAGCGTGGGCGACATTCAGGCTTTTGTCCAGTATGTACGCCAGTTCACCCAGCCCATCACCCAAGTGGCCAACATCTCCAATATCCTCCAGCAGACTATGGCCGCCGCAGAGCGGGTATTTGAGTTCCTGGCACAGGAAGAAGAGATTCCCGAAGCGGAACACGCTATCACTGTGAACCGCAGTGAAGAGCCGGATACGGAGACTCATGTCCACATTGAAGGCAGCGTACAGTTTGCCCATGTGAGCTTTGGCTACAATCCGGAAAAAATCATTATCCACGATTTCTGCGCCAATATCAAGCCCGGCCAGAAAGTGGCTATTGTCGGCCCCACCGGCGCCGGCAAAACCACCATGGTCAAACTCCTGATGCGTTTCTATGATGTCAATGACGGCGCTATCCTGGTGGATGGTTACGACATCCGCTCCTTTAAACGGGATGATTTGCGTTCCCTGTTCGGCATGGTCTTGCAGGATACCTGGCTGTATCACGGCACCATCGCCGATAATATCCGCTATGGTAAGCTTACCGCCACCGATGAAGAAGTACGGCAGGCCGCTATTGCCGCACAGGTGGATCACTTTGTGCGCACCTTGCCAGACGGCTACAATATGATTTTGAATGAGGAAGCCAGCAATGTGTCTCAGGGACAAAAACAGCTGCTCACCATTGCTCGAGCCATTCTGGCTGACCCTGAAATCCTGATTCTGGACGAAGCTACCAGCAGCGTGGACACCCGCACCGAGGTACTGATCCAGAAAGCCATGGATAACCTGATGAAGGGGCGCACCAGTTTTATTATCGCCCACCGCCTCTCCACTATCCGGGATGCGGATATGATCCTGGTCATGAGGGACGGCGATATTGTAGAACAGGGCAATCATGAAGAGTTGCTGCAAAAGGGCGGCTTCTACGCCAGCCTGTACAACAGCCAGTTTGAACATGTGGGATAAAAACAGGTTCGTATCAAAAAGAATTGAAACAGCAAAACCCGGAAGCTCAGGCTTCCGGGTTTTGCTATCCAACTAAATTCTTCTAACGCAAAAAAGACGTATCCTTACGGATACGCCTTTTTCATGCACGTGGAAGGTTAATTACTTAACCTCAACCTCAGCGCCAGCCTCGGTCAGCTTAGTCTTGATGGCCTCAGCGTCGTCCTTGGAAATGCCTTCCTTAACAGCCTTGGGAGCCTCGTCAACAACAGCCTTAGCTTCCTTCAGGCCCAGGCCGGTGATCTCGCGGACAACCTTGATAACCTGGATCTTGTTAGCGCCAGCAGCCTTCAGGATTACGTCGAACTCGGTCTTCTCTTCAGCAGCGGGAGCAGCAGCAGCGGGAGCAGCCACGGCCACAGCAG
>DVIY01000051.1 GCA_018710915.1 Candidatus Gallacutalibacter pullistercoris | reverse complement strand
CAGGCCAGCGGCGGCGAACGGTTTACCGTCAAGCAGCTGGAACGCACCCGGAAATCGTTGGAGGCACGTTTAGAGAAACTCCAGGCCGAGGATCGCAAGGACGATGTGGTGACGTTTGAGCAGTTGGGCGTAGACAGATTATTCGTTGATGAAGCACATTCTTTTAAAAATCTCTTTTTATACACCAAGATGCGGAATGTGGCGGGCTTATCCACATCGGATGCCCAGAAGTCCAGCGATATGTTCGCGAAATGTAGATATATGGATGAGATCACCGGCAGCCGGGGCGTGATTTTTGCCACCGGAACGCCGGTCAGCAACTCCATGACCGAGCTTTATACGATGCAGCGGTACTTGCAGTATGACCGTTTGGCAGAACTGAACATGACCCATTTTGACTGCTGGGCCTCACGCTTTGGCGAAACTGTTACCGCTTTGGAGCTGGCCCCGGAGGGAACTGGATACCGCGCGCGTACCCGCTTCTCCAAGTTTTTCAATTTGCCGGAGCTGATGAATCTCTTTAAGGAAGTGGCGGACATCAAGACCGCCGACCAGCTCCATCTGCCAACCCCGGAGGTGGAGTATCACAACGTCGTATCCCAGCCTACCGAACACCAGAAAGAAATGGTAAAGGCGCTGTCCGAGCGCGCGTCCAAAATACACGGCGGCTCTGTGGACCCATCGGTTGACAATATGCTCAAAATCACATCGGATGGCCGCAAGCTGGGCCTTGACCAGCGGATCATCAACCAGCTTCTCCCGGACGAACCCGGCACCAAAGTCAACCAGTGTGTGGAGAATATCATGCAGATCTGGCGGGACGGTGCCGCCGACAAGCTGACCCAGCTGGTATTCTGCGATATTTCCACACCCCAGCAGGCCGCTTCTTCTAAAAAGGCAGCAAAAGCGCTGGATAATCCCACCCTTCACGCCTTGGAAGATGCAGTGCCGCTGGACAATCCGGAGCCTGCCTTTACCATCTATGAGGACATCCGGCAGAAGCTCATCGCCCAGGGAATGCCCGCTGAACAGATCGCGTTTATCCACGAGGCCAACACCGAGGTGCGGAAAAAAGAGTTGTTTTCCAAAGTTCGTACCGGACAGGTGCGGGTTCTTTTAGGAAGCACGCAAAAAATGGGCGCGGGAACCAACGTCCAGGACCGGCTGGTGGCGCTCCATGACCTGGACTGCCCCTGGAGGCCGGGAGATTTACAGCAGAGAAAAGGCCGTATCGAACGCCAGGGCAACAGCAATCCTCTTGTCCATGTGTACCGCTATGTGACGGAGGGAACTTTCGATGCCTACCTGTGGCAGACGGTGGAAAACAAACAGAAATTCATTAGCCAGGTCATGACCAGTAAAAGCCCTGTTAGAAGCTGTGATGATGTGGACGAAACGGCGCTGTCCTTTGCGGAAATTAAGGCCCTGTGCGCCGGGGACCCCCGCATCAAGGAGCGCATGGACCTGGATGTGGAAGTATCCCGGTTGAAACTGATGAAGGCCGACCACCAGAGCAAGCAGTACCGGCTGGAGGACCAGCTGCTGAAATACTTCCCGGAGGAAATCGAGAAAAACAAAGGATTTATTGCCGGTCTGGAAAAGGATATGGAAACCCTAACCGCCCATCCTCACCCGGAGGATGGGTTTGCCGGAATGGAGGTCCGGGGTGATGTGCTGACGGATAAGGAGAACGCCGGTGCAGCCCTGTTGGATGCCTGCAAGGAGGTCAAAGGCTCCGATCCGGTGCAAATCGGCAGCTACCGGGGCTTTACCATGTCTGTGGAATTTTCAGCCTGGAAACAGGAATATACGCTCCTTTTGAAAGGCGAAATGACCCACCGGACAACACTTGGCACAGATCCCCGCGGCAACCTGACCCGCATCGACAACACGCTCTCTCAGATGCCCCAGCGCCTGCAAAGCGTAAAAGCACAGCTGGACAATCTCTATGAGCAGCAGGCCGCCGCCAAAGAGGAATCGGGCAAGCCCTTCCCCTATGAGGAAGAACTACGGGTGAAGTCCGACCGTCTGGTGGAATTGGACACGCTGCTGAACATGGACGGCAAAGGGCGCGCCCAGCCGGAAACTGTGATAGCCAAAAGCGCGCGGCCTTCCGTGCTGGAAAACCTGAAACGTCCGGTGCCGCCCCGAAGCCCCGAAAAGAAACCCAAACAGCATGAACAGGAGGTGCGATGATAATGAATACCAACGATCTGAATACGGCCCTTTATGAGAAGATGGCCGCTGAGCAGGACAAATACCGGGACTGGCTGAAAAACCAGCCACCGGAAGAAATCCTGCATCACGCCTATGAGTACACGGTCCGGGAAGATATTGTGATGGCGATGGAGAACCTGGACCTGACCGGCGCGCAGGCCCAGGCGCTTCTGGATTCCCCTTCCCCCCTGGCGGATGTGTACCGCTATTTTGAGAAACTGGAAACCGGGTACATGGATGTAATCCGGGACAGCATTGAGAACCGGGCAAATGATGTCTGCAAGGCCCAGGAGGAACTGCGAGCCGCGCCGGTCTACCTTCACTCAGCTGCCTATGCCTCTGAGCATGGGGAGATGACACAGTATCAGGCGTCCTATCAGGCAAATTTCGCCTGCAAGGAAGCTGTTGAGCAGGCCATCAATGCCCACTATGGGGATAACCGGCTGGACACTGGCTCCGCTGTGAAGGAAGTAGTGGAGAAATTCGGGCCGGAGCGTGTGGAGTTTATCCTGGCAAATACCATCCGGCATAAAGATGGGGACGGACGGATTTCCCGCGACAATAAAGCCTGGGCTAAGACAATTCCCATGCCAGAGGACAGTGATTCCTCCCGGCACTGTGCTTATTTGGTAGTGGATAGCGTCAATCCCGGCCTTACCGATCTGTTTGCAAGGGAAGTCCGCAATTCTGCCCAGAAAATGGAGAAACGTTCCGTCCTAAACCAGCTCAAGCAGGAGCCGCCCGCCCGTAAGCCCGCCGTCCCGAAGAAGCGGGAGCCAGAGCGATGAGCAGCCCTAACCGTAAACGGGAGGTTCAGCTGAATTTTCGGGTATCGCCGGAAGAATTGGCGCTGATCGAGCAGAAAATGTCCCAACTTGGGACGAAAAACCGGGAAGCCTATCTTCGGAAAATGGCGCTGGACGGTTATGTGGTAAAACTGGAATTGCCGGAGTTAAAGGAACTTCTTTCCCTGATGCGCTATTCCAGCAACAACCTGAACCAGCTGACAAAGCGAGCGCATGAAACAGGGCGGATTTACGAGGCTGATCTGGAGGATATATCCCAGCGGCAGGAACAGCTGTGGGCAGGCGTGAAAGAGATACTGACCCAGCTGTCGAAACTTTCGTAACCGGGGCATATTCCCCATCTGCGGAGGGAGGAACGGCGTTCTTTTCGCCGCGCCTTCCTCCGCTTTTTCTTTTTGCCCGTATCCTTGTCTTTTGGATAGGTTGGACGGATAATATGAGTAGAAAAGAGATTGCCGCAAAGGAGTTGAGGATAGATGAAAACCTTTGAAAAGGTAATGGAAATTTTCCGGGACTACCTGGACAGCGACCAGGAGGAAGAAGTGCTGAAATGCAGGCGCGGCTATCTTCGGGTTACATGGAACGGGGACTCCCGTTATTGTGTGGACGGGATTCTCTGTCGGACGCCGGAAGAATTGTTTGAGGTACTGCTTTCCGACTATCGCGGCTATGAGGAAATCCAGATAACAAAGGGCCGTCGGGAAGTGACGGAGGACGATGAAAAACTGGCGGAACAGTTCTGCCAAAAGCTGCGGGAACGATGGGAGGAGGAAACCAAATGAGGGCATTGCTGTTTATTCTGAAACTGCTGCTTAAAATTGCGGTGGCTCCGGTGATTCTGGTGCTGACTGTATTCATCTGGCTGTGCGCGGGGCTTGTGTATGTTTCCGGCTTGGTGTTGGGGCTTATCAGTATGGTGTTCGTACTGCTGGGAGTAGCGGTGCTGATTACTTACTCCCCGCAAAACGGAATCATTCTGATGATTTTGGCGTTCCTCATCAGCCCGTTTGGTCTGCCCAAAGCGGCGATCTGGTTGCTGGGCAAAGTGCAGGATTTGAAATATGCCATTCAGGACAGGGTGTATGGATAAAATATAGGGGCATATTGAGGACAAACATTCGGCGCAAACCGTGCACCGAATGTTTTACTGCTATTTACTTTCGTGCTATATTCGTGTATAATGGTAGCACGAAAGGAAGTGACAGGCATGACAAAATCAGAACGGTTTGAACAATTAGATGAACTTCTGACAGAGCATAATGGAATGC
>DVIY01000050.1 GCA_018710915.1 Candidatus Gallacutalibacter pullistercoris | reverse complement strand
AAAAAGTCCTGGAATCACGAGGGCGGCGCAGAGAGAGCCGATTTTTCTGGTAATTATGAAACAAAAAAGATACAATGATTACAATATTTAAAAGCATAAGTACAGGCGATTGCAAAGGAAAGGTAAATCAGGTAGAATAAAAAAGGCCAATACTGAAAAAATGATTTTTCGAACCGTGATATAAACTCTTATACAATGAAACCGGAGGGAAAAAAGTGCAGAAAGCTGTAGAAATCATGAAAGAAGTACAGAAAGTGGTCGTGGGAAAGGAACGCGCAATCGCCAGTGTGATGTGTGCGATGTTGGCAGGCGGCCATATTTTGCTGGATGATATACCCGGTGTTGGAAAGACGACAATGGCGCTCGCCTTTGCACGTGCGATGAATCTCTCATTTAAAAGGATGCAGTTCACACCGGATGTGATGCCGTCGGATGTGACGGGATATTCGATTTACCATCCTGAAACCGGGAAAACAGAATATATTCCCGGTGCAGCGGTTTGTAATCTTTTTCTGGCGGACGAAATCAACCGCACTTCCAGTAAAACACAATCTGCCCTGCTGGAAGTGATGGAGGAAGGCAGTATCACAGTAGACGGCGTGACGCGTCCGGTCCCCAGCCCATTCTGGGTGATTGCTACCCAAAACCCGGTAGGTTCCGCCGGTACACAGCTGCTGCCGGAATCGCAGATGGACCGGTTTATGATCTGCCTGAATATGGGTTACCCGGATATTCAGCAGGAAGTGGAGATTTTGCAGAGCCGTCAGGATTCCAACCCGTTGTCTCTGGTACATTCGGTTGTAAGCCCAGACGAAATTTTGAAAATGCAGCGGGATGTCAGTGCGATTTATGCTTCCAAAGCGGTGTGCGAATACGCCGCCTCGCTTTCTGCCTGGACCCGTTCGACGGACTTGTTGCGTCTGGGTGTCAGTCCCCGCGGTACGCTGGCGCTGGTTCGCATGGCACGGGCCGCCGCCTATTTGAGCGGGAAGGATTATGTGGTTCCCGGTAATATTCAATCTGTCTTTCTGGATGTATGTGCGCATCGTGTGCTGTTGAGTCCCAAAAGCAGGGTAGCAGGACAGTCAGCCAGAACCGTACTGACTGCCGCTTTACAGCAGGTTCCAGCGCCGGGGCTGGATTGACCGGCCGGGAATGAGGATAAAATTATGGCAAAATATCGTGTCGTATATGGAGTACTGCTGCTTGTCTGCATATTATTTTTCATATTTTTTCAGGGGTATCTTTCACACCTCACGCTGATTATAGCGCTTTTGTTCCCGGTACTGTCGTTTTTACTGCTTTTGCCGGCCTGTTTTTGTACCAGAGTTTTTTTGCGGGTACCCACGCAGACGGTTGAAAAAAAGGAAAAGCTCCCGTTTTTTCTGCATGTTGAAAACCGTTGGCTCCTTCCCTGCTCCGCAGTGATTTTGCGCCTGAATTGCCGCAATCTGCTCGGTGGAGAACAACAGGATTCTCTGGAATTTCAGCCGCTGCATACATTGCGGCGGTTTCCGGTAGGGGCTCGCTCTTCCAGCAGCATCAGCCAGGACCTTTCTTCCCGTTGGTGTGGAAAACTGGAACTCAAAGTAGAGAAAGTACGGGTAATGGATTTGTTAGGGCTGTTCTGCCTGCCAGTGTTTGTCAGGGTTCCACCGCAGTATATCAACGTTTTGCCGCAGATTAAAGAAATGGAAGTTGTACTTGACCAACAGATGATGGAAGTGGATTCCGACCGTTTTTCGCCGTATCATCCTGGAAATGACCCTTCGGAAGTATTCCAGGTGCGTGAATTTCGAGAGGGTGATACCCTGCGGCGGGTACACTGGAAGCTGACGCAGCGTATGGGAGAGCTGATGGTGCGTGATTTTTCGCTGCCGGTCGATCATGCCCTGTATTTCCTCATGGAAGCTGGCGCTGAAGGCGGTGCAGAAGAGCTGGACAGATTGTTGGGAGCTTTTGCTTCTATTTCTTCGGCTTTGATACAACAGGGGTGTGCACACCATGTAGGGTGGATGGAGAAAGAACAGATGCACTGGGAGCAAATCAATGAGAGTGCTGAATTGCAGGCGGTAATGTCTCAAATGCTGTCCATGTCTGTTTCTTCCGGGCGTCCGGGATTGCAGTATGTTCTTTCGCAGGATGTATTGCGCCCTGGTGCCCATTTGTTATATGCTACGACGCCAGGGGAAGAAGAAATTGTCCTGAGTGGGATGGAAATTCTCCGCCGTGATAAAGGCTGCCGTCGTGTCACCATCCTCTTGGCGGGCAGAGGCTTCCAAGAGACGATAGATGATTGTACGATTGTACGTTTGCGCGAAGGCGGTATGGATTTGGAGGAACTGGTGCTGTGAAACATTCAAATATAAACCGAAATAATCAGAAAACACTTTTTCCAGATCTTTTAATGACGCCTTCAACACTTTCGAAAGCAGCAGAGCGTCCGCTGCTGGGGGTATTGACACATCTGCTCATATTGGGTTTTGGGCTTTTCGGAAGCGCGTATTCATTTTTGTCTGCTTTTGATATCAAGCTGAATTCTTCTGCGCTTCCATCTTTTCTGGTCGTATATATTCTGGCATCCGTGGCGGTATATTCTTTTTCTTCCTGGCCGCTGCTGGTATTGATTCCAGGAGTACCACTGGTGCTGTGGGCTTTTTTTTCTTTTGATGAATTGACAGTTGGCTTTATCAGCCTGTTAAACCATGTTCTGAGAACGATGACAGCCAATTCTCCCTGGCAATTTATGCAATACGTTGTCAATGCAGAGGCGGGTGAGATTGCCGGAATGAGAAACTCTTTTCTGGTGCTGCTGTTTTGCCTGTTAACACTCATTCTGGGATTGGCCGTTGTACGAAAGCCCAATTTTCCGGCCTTTTTTCTGATGACGGCACCCTTTCTGGTGTTCCCTTTATTTTTTACGCTGACTCCCGATTTATGGGCATTTTTTGCACTGCTGGCTGCATGGGTTATGCAGTGGTGCTTTACCCGCCATACAGAAATCTTATGGGAAGATAAGGTGCATAGCGGCCACCGCTGGCTGTTTTCTCTGTATAATGTACGCCGTCAGCTTGCGTTGATGGCAGCAGGGTGTGTATTTTTTACAGCAGTTGCGGCAACCTTCCTTTTGCCGCGGGAAGGGTATGTACGGCCTGAGTCGGTGGACCGGCTGCTCTTTGCGATTCAGGGGAAAGGCTTTTTTCAAACAGGCGGGCTTTTGCGGGGTGACCTGCATTCTCTTCCTGATTTGAAATTTTCGGGAGAAACGGCGCTGGAGGTTCAGTGCTTCACCCGTCAGCCGGTATATTTGCGCGGATATGCAGCACCCGTCTTTACGGGAACTTCATGGCAGCCGTCACAGAGCAGCAACTATGAGCTTTCGGCACAGAATTTTACGCAGTTTTTAGGCGAGACTATTAATCCAATCAATTTTTATGCACGGTTCAGTAGTGGTTCCAGCTCGGCTTATGAAATTTCCATTCGAAACGTTTCTGCAAACCGCGAGGCGATTTTTATTCCCACCAATTTGAGTACCGATATCACTTCGTTTGACCGGGCCTGGTATCAGCAGGATCTCTTTGCAGAAACCAGCTGGCTGTTCGGACTGAAGGAGTATACACTGGAAGCTTATGAACCGATTGTTTCTCTCTTGCCCTATGAGGAAGATGCATTTTCTGCACCTTCTGGCAGTGTAGTCTCAATGCGCGATCTGGCTAACTGGTATGATGCTTATGTTTACAGCAGTTGTCTTCAATTGCCCGAACAGGTGCTTACAGCTGCCCGGGAATGGTGGATGGACAGAGATGTTTATACCTTCCTGGATATTGAGCGCGGGAATGTTTCCCCAGGGGAAATGTGTGATTATTTGCAGAGGTGGTTTTCCGAAAATTATTCCTACAGTTACTCCCCCGAAACCTGCCCGGCTGATGAAAATTTTGCAGAATGGTTTTTAAATGATGCTGACGAAGGCTATTGTGTACATTTTGCCACGGCTGGTGCGATTTTGCTGCGCGCTATGGGGGTTCCGGCACGGTATGCAGAAGGATATATCGTAACAGCAGACGATTATGCAAGCGGCAGTTATACTTCTGATGGATATTTACAGGTGCCTGATACCCATGCACATGCCTGGGTGGAAGTTTATGACCCTTCACAGCATGCATGGATTCCTGTAGAGATGACGCCTGGTTTTTCCTCATCTTCTTTCTGGGAATCTCCAGGAGGGACAGAAGAGCCTGCTTCAACCCCTACACCCGAGCCGGAAGAAACGCTGGAGCCAAGCCCTGTGCCTTCTGCTTCACCAGAAGAAACCGTAGAACCTACGCCAATACCGGAAAAGGTTCCCACACCTGCTCCAGATAATTCCACAGAAATACCGGCCGCCCCCGGAGGGATGCCTGTCTGGCTGCGGATAACGTTGTTTATGTTGGCAGGTGCTTTTCTGCTATTGGCTGTTGCTGTGGTTCGCCATCGCCTGCTGCTGAATCGCTGGAAGTATCAATGGGCAAGCCCTGATGCACGCGAAGCGATTCGGGCATATTGGAAGTGGAGCTATGAGCTGCTTCGTTATGCGGGCGCCCCTTTGCCTCAGAGTGGAGAAGAAGATGCCGCATACGTGCAGCGGCTGTGTGAGTTTTATCCGCAGCTGGATGGGGAGCAGATGAAGCGTGCCTGCCTGGCAGGAGAACGCGCACGGTTTGCCAAAAAAGAGCCGGACAGAAATGACCGCGTTGCTGTGCGTTCATGGAAGAAATCTCTGCAAATTTTGGTGCTGGACTCTCTGCCCGTCTGGAAACGGCTGTATGGCAAGTGGGTTCTTTGCCTGTATTGACAAAAATCTACAAAAGAAATCGGTCAGATTCCCTTGAGAACACGGCATCTTTTGTGCAATATGCTACTTCCGCGTTTTCTTGACTTTGGATAAGGACTTTTGATTGAATTAGACCAAACAATGTGTTATAATAATAAAAAATTTCAGCAATTTATGAATTGCTGTATGTTTTTAACAATTCCTCAGAAAAAGACGGCCGGTTTAGCTGGCTGTCTGCAACGGTACTCCGCCATTCCGGAGAAAATCTTTGATAAGGAAGTGGAAGCTGTGATTAACGGAATCACTTTGCGTGATGCCATCCTGTCCGGCGCTAATAATATCTGCAAGAATAAAAAGTCGGTGGATGAGCTGAATATTTTCCCTGTTCCGGATGGCGATACCGGAACCAATATGTCCATGACCATGACGGCTGCTATCCGTGCACTTGAGAACAATGAAGATGATGAAGCTGGAAGTGTGGCACATCGTGCAGCTTCTGCAATGCTGCGCGGAGCACGCGGAAATTCCGGCGTTATTTTGTCCCTGCTGTTCCGTGGATTTTCGAAAGGGCTGCAGGATAAAGCAGTAGTATCCGGTCAGGACCTGGCCGAGGCGCTGGGTTTGGGTGTGGATGCCGCTTATAAAGCAGTGATGACCCCTACGGAAGGAACTATTCTGACAGTTGCGCGTGTTGCTTTTGAAAAAGGCCGTGCCGCTGCTGCGATCGATTCCGACCCGGTCTATGTCTGGTCGGCTGTCTGCATGGGCGCAGCTTCCGCACTGGAAGAGACCCCTGAACTGCTGCCGGTGCTGAAAAAAGCCGGTGTAGTGGACGCTGGAGGGCAAGGGCTTTGCCTGATTTTTGACGGCATGATGAGCGTGCTGAAAGACGGCGTTATGGTTCAGATGGAGAAAACGGAGGAAGAAAAGGCGGATGAAACCGCTGAGTTCTTCCGGAATGCTGCCGCTGAATTTGATCAGGAGATCAATTTTACCTATTGTACAGAGTTTATCGTAGGGCGTGATCCCGAAGTTACCCGCGATCCAATGGAACTGCGTGCTTATCTTGAAACCATTGGTGATTGCGTCGTAGTAGTAGATGACGAAGAGATTATCAAGGTGCATGTGCATACCGAAAATCCGGGTAATGCGCTGCAGGAAGCGCTGACGTTTGGACAGCTGCTGACTGTAAAGATTGAAAATATGAAGGAACAGCATCGCAAGGCCGCAGAGGCCAATGAGCAGGCGAAGGCAGCTGCACAGCCGCCGGTACAGCAGCCGCTCGAGCCGGCAGAGCCTGCAGAAGAGCTTGGCTTTGTGGCAGTTGCAGCAGGCGACGGCCTGCATACGCTGTTTACCGATTTGGGATGCAGCCATGTGGTCAGCGGTGGCCAGACCATGAACCCCAGCACGCAGGATATCCTGGCAGCGGTACTGGCTACACCGGCCAAGAAGGTTTTTGTACTGCCTAACAATAAAAATATCATTATGGCAGCTGAACAGACCATTCCGTTGGTAACAGACCGTGAGGTGATTGTGCTTCCTACCCGTACCATTCCGCAGGGGCTTTCAGCTATGCTGGCTGTTGACCCCGATGCATCGCCGGAAGAGAACCGTCAGCTGATGATGGATGCGGCCGGCTCAGTTGCAACCGGTTTGGTGACCTTTGCAGCCCGCGATTCCGAATTTGGCGGGCACCGTATCCGTCAGGGTGATATTATGGGACTGCGCAACGGTAAGCTGGAGTATATTGAGAAAGACCCAATTCATACCTGCAGCAAGCTGACCCGTTCTATGGTCAATCGCGGGACTTCTTTCATCACGTTGATTTATGGTAGTGATGTAACCGAAGCGCAGGCGGAGGATGCCTGCCGCCGCATTAAAAATAAAATCAGCGATGATATCGAAGTCACGCTGGTAAATGGCGGTCAGCCGGTCTACTATTTCATCGTCTCGGTGGAATAAGACGCGGCCAGATTGGAAAATTTTTCAGGGGATTGTTGCCGGGCGGAATGCTCGGTGACAGTCCTCTGTTTTTGTGAAAGGTGGAGGTGCTGTTGGCGTCGCTGTTTGCAATGGATATCCAGATGCTGAAAGGGGTGGGGGAAAAGCGCGCAGCTTTGTTCCGTAAGGTTGGTGCGCCGACGGTTGGTGAACTTTTGCGTTTATATCCGCGCACCTATGAGGATTGGAGCAGTCCGGTCGCGATAGGAGAAGCACCGCTCAATGAAATATCGGTGATTCGGGCTACGGTGCTCGCACGTCCCCGGCAACAGTATATTCGTAAAGGAATGACGCTGTATAAAACCGAAGTGACTGACGGTGTGCGGGACATGACGCTGACTTATTTTAACAATCCTTATGTGCAGTCTATGTTGCAGGAGGGAAAGGAATATCTGTTTCGCGGCAAAATGCAGGGGAATTTGACGCGCCGCGAAATGACGGCTCCTGACTTTTCCCCCGCGGATGGCAGCGCTCCGATTGTACCGGTCTACCCGCAAACAGAGGGGCTTTCTTCACGACAAATCGGAAACGCGATGAAAGCGGCATTTCAGCTTTTGCCGGAATTGCTGCGTGACCCACTGCCGGATGAAATGCGTCAGCGTCTGGAATTGTGCCAGCTGCGCTTTGCCATGGAAAATATCCATTTCCCCGGTTCCATGGAGCTGCTGGAAATCGCCCGTCGGCGTCTTGTCTTCGAGGAACTGCTGGTATTGCAATTGGGGCTGCTTTCTTTAAAAAGCCGTACCCGTGTAGAGAATCATTTGCGGTTAACCCAGGATGTGAGCGAAGAATTTTACCGTTTGCTGCCTTTTACCCCAACCAATGCGCAAAAGCGGGCAATTGCGGAAGCGCTGACAGATATGCAGGGTGAGGCCCCGATGAGCCGCTTGATTCAGGGTGATGTTGGAAGCGGTAAAACAGCAGTAGCAGCGGCACTTTGTTATTGTGTCATTCGGGAAGGGATGCAGGCGGCATTGATGGCTCCCACAGAAGTGCTGGCACGCCAGCATGCGAAAACGCTTTCCGCTATGCTCGAGCCGGCAGGGATTCGAACCGCCTTGTTGGTTGGTTCCATGACAGCCAAGCAGAAACGGACGGTTACACAGGAACTTGCATCCGGGGAAATCCAGTTGATTATCGGTACGCATGCCCTCTTGACAGAAGGCGTGGTATTTCAGAAGCTTGCGCTGGTTGTGACCGATGAACAGCACCGTTTTGGTGTTGCACAGCGTGCCGCACTGGCACAAAAGGGCGAAAACCCTCACCTGCTTGTGATGAGTGCGACCCCCATTCCGCGTACTTTGGCCCTTATGATTTTTGGAGACCTTGATATCTCTATACTCGATGAACTTCCGCCAGGACGCCAGAAAATCGAAACCTTTGCCATCACCAGCGATAAGCGGGAACGCGCTTTTGGTTATGTGAAAAAACATCTTGACCGCGGCTTGCAGGGATATATGATCTGCCCGTTGATTGAAGAAGGGCAGAGCGACATGGCCAGCGTCACACAATATCGTGATATGCTGGAAGAAGGGGCTTTTTCGGGGTACCGAATCGGCATCCTGCATGGCCGCATGAAGCCCCGGGAAAAAGACGCTGTGATGGCACAGTTTTCCTCCGGCGAGCTTGACTTGCTCGTCTCCACGACGGTAGTAGAGGTAGGAGTGGATGTGCCCAATGCGGTCATTATTGTAATTGAAAATGCAGAGCGGTATGGCCTTTCTCAGTTGCACCAGCTGCGGGGCCGTGTAGGGCGCGGCCACGAGAAGTCTACCTGTATTTTAATCTCTGACGCACAAAATGAAGAAGCGGTTACCAGACTTCGTGTGATGTGTTCCACTTCTGACGGGTTTCGCATTGCGGATGAAGACCTGAAACTGCGCGGCCCGGGCGATTTCTTTGGCTCACGGCAGCATGGTTTACCACAGCTTTCCATTGCAGATATGGCACAGGACATTACTCTATTAAAACTTGCGCAGGAAGAAGCGCGCCATCTGCTTCATGAAGATCCCGATTTGGAACAGCCGGAGCATCGAGGTTTGCGCGCAGAAACCCGCAGATTATTTGAAAAAGTAGGAGATGGGGCATTTACATAAAATTAAATGTGAAGGTATTCCACAGAAAACAAAACAGATAGTCAACGACAACTATTGACTTTATACAAAAATAGTTGTATCATAAAAATAGAAATTGTAGCTTTGGATTCTGGCGTTTTTTCAGGGACAGATATGTTCCTCATAAGAAAGGGTGAAGTTTATGAGCAACCGTACCGTGATTACCATTGCGCGCCAATATGGCAGCGGAGGAAGAGAAATTGGAGAAATGCTGGCCAAAAAGTTGGGTATCCCTTATTATGATAAGGAACTGATCGCGATTGCTGCCAAAAAGAGCGGCTTGAGCGAAGAAGTGTTCCGTCAGGCGGATGAACGCGCTACCAGCAGCCTGCTGTATTCGCTGGTAATGGGCAGCTATGGGTTTGGCGGCGGTGTTGCCGGAATGAACGACATGCCGATTAACGATAAGCTGTTCCTGATTCAAGCAGATATTATCCGCAAAGCTGCGGAAGAAGGCCCATGCGTCATTGTAGGGCGGTGTGCAGATTATGTCCTGCGGGAACGGAAAGACTGCCTGCGTGTGTTCATTCATGCGGATCGCGACAGCCGTCTGCGCCGTGCTGTAGAAAAATATGGCGTCGACCCGGCCAAAGTGTCCGACTTCCTGACCAAAAAAGACAAACAGCGTGCCAATTACTATAATTTCTACACGAATAAAAAGTGGGATGCCCTGCAAAATTATGACCTGACGCTTGACAGCTCGGTCTTTACTCCTGATGAGGCAGTAGAGCTGATTATCAAAGCGGCTGGATTTATCAAAGGATAACGGCAAAAGAACACGATATCTGGTTGGAACCGGCAAAAAGAATCAATTAAAGGGATGCTGCAATCCTTGTGGCATCCTTTTTTATGTTGTTTCTGAGGAGGGATGGGAATGTTGCCTGTAAAGAAAAAGCAGAGAGGGGAAAGGAAGAATATGTGGTTTGTTTTTGCACTGTTGTCCGCTGTTTTCGCGGCTTTGACTTCTATTTTAGCTAAAATTGGTATTGAAGTTGTAGATTCCAATCTGGCTACAGCGATCCGGACTGTGGTTGTTTTGGTGATGGCCTGGGGAATTGTTCTGGTTACAGGAAGTTTGGGAGGGATTTCCTCGATTTCCATGCGTGGATGGATTTTCCTTGTGCTTTCCGGGTTGGCAACTGGAGCATCCTGGCTTTTCTATTATCGTGCTCTGCAGCTTGGCAATGCCAGCCGTGTCGTCCCGGTGGATAAATTCAGCGTGGTGATTGCCATGGTTCTGGCGTTTCTGATTTTGCACGAAACGGTAGATTGGAAAAGCATTGTGGGAGGGATTTTGATTACAGCCGGAACATTGGTGATGGTATTATAAATTTCAACAGAATCCGCAGCAGAAAACTTGGTTGCGTGCAGTTTTTTTCGCATACGACAGCCGAAAAGGGATTTCCTTTTCGGCTGTTTTGCTTTATAATAAAAGCTGACAATTATCAAACAGAAAATTTTTCCACTGGTTTTGGTAAATAGATGGGAGTATACTATGAATATATTGGCAATAGGAGACGTAGTTGGAAGCATTGGATGCGAATTTTTACGTAAACGCCTTCCTGCAATCAAGAAGCAGTATGCGGTGGACCTGGTGATTGCCAACGGGGAAAATTCCGCAGATGGCAATGGGATTCTTCCAACTTCTGCACGGTATTTATACGACAGTGGGGTGGATATTATTACCACCGGAAACCATAGCTTTCGGCGCCGCGAAAGTTATGAAATGTATGAGAGTGATGAAACGCTTTTGCGCCCTGCGAATTACCCAAAAGGGACGACACCGGGCAGGGGACTCTGCATTTATGATATGGGGCGCCGGCAAATTGCGGTAATCAATCTGATGGGGACGGCTTATATGGAAAATTTGCGGTGCCCATTTGAAACAGTAGAAGAACTGCTGGCAACGCCGGATTTGCCCAAAATTATTCTGGTCGATTTTCATGCAGAAGCGACCGGGGAAAAACGCGCAATGGGGTATTTCCTGGATGGGCGTGTGACGGCGCTTTTTGGAACACATACCCATGTTCCCACGGCAGATGAGTCTGTGCTGCCAAAAGGGACAGGTTATATTACTGATTTGGGCATGACCGGGCCGGTTCATTCCGTTCTTGGAGTCAAACCGGAAATTATTATTGAAAAACTGCGCACGAAAATGCCGGTGCGTCATGAAATTGCTTCTGGTGAATGCCGGATGGATTGCTGTCTGTTTGAAGTGGATGAGAAAACCGGCCGTACTACCGGGATTCAGCGCTTGCAGATACTGTAAAGCCAAAAACGAAAAAGGAGTTGCTGCTGTGAACAAGTGGAAATACTGGTTGGCTGCCCTGCTGATGGCAGCGGCCATACTGCTTCCGGGGTGCACATCCTCCGGATCTGATACCGCAGAATATCTGGAGTCGATGATATCGTCGGTTTATCTGGGGAATCATGAAAGTTATGTGGAATCTGCCGCTGTTACGCAGGAGGAAGCAGAGGAGGTTTATCTTGACCGCCTGCAATCAGAGTCCCTGTATTTTGCTTCTCGCCTTGGATTTATCCAATCGGATGATACATTGTACCGGACTATGGCTTTTTTCAGACGGGTATATGGTTACAGTTCGTTTTCGGTGAGCAAGATTGAATCAATAGAAGATGGGTATCAGGCAGAATTTGAAATCACGCCGGTCAACCTGTTCCTTGCATATCAGGAAGAGATTGAAGCGCGTGTACTGCAATTTTCCAAGCGCGTCAGCGAAGGGGAATTTGATGGACAGACACAGCGTGAGATTGACTGCCAATACTGCAATGATCTGCTCAACTTTCTGGAAGGAAAACTGGACGATGAAGTCCCTCTGGGAGAACCCTGTACGATAGCTATTACTCTTCAGGAGACAGATGGCGGATATACCGTCAGCGGAGATGACCTTTTAAAAATTGAACAGGCGCTGGTCCCATATCCGGAATCCTGATTTCTATAAGCAGAAATCCCCGAACTTTCCCAATTTTATCGGGAAGCTCGGGGATTCTTTATTTTTGTGCTGCTTTATTTTATGCTTCTACATAACTGACTTCGCCCAGATCAGCGTTGACAGCCAGTACACAGCCCAGATCGCTTTCTTCTGCGGCGGCGCCGGTCACGTCAGAAATGTTCTTCACGTTGCGAAGAACAACCTTCAGGTTTTCAGCCTTACCGCAGAAGGAAATCGTCACCTTACCATCTTTCTTGGAGGCAGACACTTTCAGCATCCCGTTAGCCTTGGAATCATATACCACAGTGGAAGCAGTCTTGCCTTCACCCAGCTCGAACAGGTGCAGGCTCAGATCCTTACCATAGTCATAATCCGGCTTCTGGTCGCAGCCGCCGAGTGCCACAATGGAGTTCTCACGCACAAACAGCGGCAGGCTGAAATAATCGTACTGCTCGCAATACCAGCGTGCGCCTTCCTTCACCTCATTGCTGAACATATGGGTCCACTTGCCGGCGGGCAGATAGTAATCAGCATAGCTGTCTTCACGGAAAATAGGAGCAACCAGCAGGCTGTCACCCAGCATGTACTGGCGGTCCAGGTCATCGCAGGAATGGTCGTCATTGAACTCCAGCACCATGGCACGCATGGTGGGGATACCGGTCTTGTGCGTGTTCACTGCGGAGCTGAACAGATACGGCATCAAGCGGCACTTGAATTCGGAGAAATAACGGCACACATCCACACACTCGGTGCTGCCCTCTTCGTCAAACAGCCACGGCACGCGATAAGAACGGGAGCCATGCAGACGGCTGTGGGTAGACAGCAGACCAAATGCAGTCCAACGCTTGTAAACAGCTGGAGTTGCAGTGCTCTCAAAACCACTCATATCGTGGCTCCAGAAGCCAAAGCCGCTCTGAGTCAGCGAAAGGCCGCCGCGCAGAGATTCTGCCATAGAGGGGAAGTTGGAGCTGCAATCGCCGCCCCAGTGTACAGGGAACTTCTGGCCGCCGACGGTTGCAGAACGTGCAAACAGGACAGCTTCATTGTGGCCCTTGTATTCTTCCAGCAGGTCAAACACGGTCTTGTTATACAGATAGGTATAATAGTTATGCATCAGCTCGGGGTCGCTGCCATCATAGTAGACAACATCGGTAGGAATTCTCTCACCAAAGTCAGTTTTGAAGCAGTCAACGCCCATATCCAGCAGACGGCGCAGATAACCGCAATACCATTCGCAGGCGGCGGGGTTGGTGAAGTCTACCAGGCCCATGCCGGGCTGCCACAAATCCCACTGCCAGACGTCGCCGTTGGGGCGCTTGAGCAGATAGCCATGCTCCATGCCTTCTTTGAACAGGGGGGATTTCTGGCCGATATAGGAGTTAATCCATACGCAGATTTTCAGTCCCTTAGCCTTCAGCCGCTTGAGCATACCCTCTACATCGCTGAACATGGCGTCATCCCATTTGAAGTTGCACCATTCATATTCTTTCATCCAGAAGCAGTCAAAATGGAACACATGCAGCGGGATTTTGCGCTCAATCATGCCGTCCACAAAGCTGTTGACGGTGTTCTCATCATAGTTGGTGGTGAAAGAGGTAGTCAGCCACAGGCCGAAAGTCCATGCCGGAGGCAGAGCGGGCTTACCGGTCAGGCTGGTGTAGTTTTCCAGAACGTTCTTCATGGAAGAGCCGCCCACAATCATGAAATCAAGCTTTTCGCCGGGAACGCTGAACTGTGCGCGGGAAACAGCTTCGGAGCACAGCTCGTAAGAAACTTTATCGCTGCTGTTGACAAAAACGCCGTATTCACGGTTGGTGATGTAGAACGGGATGTTCTTGTAAGAAATCTCAGAAGAGGTACCGCCATCCTCATTCCACATATCGACAACCTGTCCGTTTTTGACATAAGGTGTGAAACGCTCGCCAAGGCCATACAGTTTTTCGCCCACAGCCACATCGAGCTGTGCACGCATATAATTTCCATCGGGGGCAGTTACATAGCCCAGCTGACGGTCACCCAGAGAAGTGAGCAGGCGGCCTTCGTATGTCCAGCTCATGTTGAAGGGGCGTTTGCAGATGGTAAGGGTCAGCTTGCCGCTGGTGATAACAACTTCCGTTTCAGTATCTGCAACTTCCAGCTTGCATTTCTGGTCATTCAGTTCAAATGCGGGTTCTTTTTTGGCACTGCCCATGAAATGCCAAGTCTGTACACGAAGAATATCCGGCAGCGGGGAAGAAACAGTCATAGTCAGCAGAGGGCCGGCCAGTGTCTGGCCGCGGTCCATTACGATAAAGGGAGCAGCGTACAGAGTAACCTCGCTGTCTGTAACTTCTACTTCGCGAACATCCTTCGCGTCGTAGATGGTGACGCCGGGCTTCTTGAGCCAGAAACCGTTGGTAAATTTCATGTGTTACAACTCCTTTTCTTATTTTGATATTCCACTCTTTCGTTCGGAAAGCGCTGGTTACAACTGAAATTTTAAATTTTGTGTAAAAAGCGACAGAAACCCTTGCAGCAAAAGAGCAATTTGGTTTATGATTGGAATAAAATATAACATTTTTGACGCCTGGAGTCTATCGGAAAACTGCCGACTGTATGCAGAATTTTGATATTGAGCGCTTAAGAGAGAAAGAGAGGAACCGAATTGCAAAACATACATCTTCGCGAAAACCGGCAGCATGGAGGGCTGCTTATGCCAATCGACTGCTATGAAATGCTGAATCAGAATTGCTACGATGTGTTGGAATGTCACTGGCACGAGGAAATGGAACTTTTTAAAATTATGAAGGGGACTATGCGCGTACAGGCAGGCGAAGAGATTTTCGAAGCCCATGCTGGAGACCTTCTGTTTTTTAACAGCGAAGAACTTCATGCAGCTGCTGCACTGGAAGGGGAGCTCTGTGATTATCGCGCGATTGTTTTCTCCCCAGATATCTTGTGCGGTTCGGACGGTGATTGTGTCCGATTGGACTATATCGTACCAGTACTGAATGGCGGCTTGGTTTTGCCGCGTATGATTCATGATAATTGTGCGCGTGGCATAGAGATTCATCAATCCTTTGACATATTGTATCACCTGGTTGAAAAACAGCCGGAGCTTTTCCCTTTTCTTTTAAAGTCAGAAATGTTCCACCTGTTTGCCCTTTTGCTGGCAGATGCCAAACGTATGCCGGCCACGATACGCAGAAACGAAGCTGTCAGCGGAGTAAAAGGAGCCATTTCCTATATTCAGGAAAATTACGCAAAGCCAATCACATTAAAAGAGCTTTCAGATCTTTGCAGCATGAGCCAGGGGCATTTTTGCCGGGTGTTCAAGCAGTATACCACCAAAACACCGGTACAGTATATTAACACAGTGCGCCTTTCCAAAGCGATGGAATTACTGCGGGAAACAGACCGAAAGGTGCTGGATATTGCACTGGACACGGGCTTTAATTCTCTCAGCTATTTTATCGGCGTTTTTCGAGAAAGTGTAGGGACCACCCCTACAGCATACCGCCAGCAGGAAGAATCTTCTCACAAAATACTATAAAAGCCTGGAAAACCTGTCGAGCCCTTGTTACTATTATAACATAAATTTTGCTATTTGTTTATTTTTTTAATCCTTTATATTGAAAAATTGGAATAAAAGTACTTTTTATCTTTTCAAACAGCTTTGAGAAATATAAAAACGCTTCCTGCCGGAAGAATACATCCGGTGGGAAGCGTTTTTTGGAGAGAAGGGGGAGAGCAAAGTCTCC
>DVIY01000049.1 GCA_018710915.1 Candidatus Gallacutalibacter pullistercoris | reverse complement strand
TATTTGTCGCTATGCATATAATTAATTCCATATAAAAAGCAGGTATGATTAAAAACCATACCTGCTTTCATACTTTATAAAAATCATACTGTTTCACGGCAAAGAGAGCCAATCCATCCCAGCGCTTCTGTTTTTCGAAAATGCCTGATCAAACCAAATGTCTCAAACAATGCACAGATTTTATCAGCACAGGATACCACGAAGCTTTCTGCATACCGGGGAAACGATCGAAATGTCAGCGGCCACATATGGGTGCGGATGATGTCCTCTTCCATGTCTGTCAACACAAAATATTTTCTCGCATTTTGCAGTGCAGTTTTAGGATGGGTAAAACCATGCAATCCAGGATACGGATTGGGTTTATGCCAGTCATACAGAAACAGATCATGAAGCAATCCACCCCGTGCAGCTGCGTAAAAATTCAGCCCCACCACCCGGCAAATCAGATAACTCACAAAAGCCACCATCAAACAATGTTCCAGTGTAGAAACATCTCCATGCTGGGTAAACTGCTGCATCATGCGCACACTGGGGGCATCGATCAATTCTTTAATGCAAAATCGAAAGCCTTCAACCCATCGGGCAAACATCGGCTGTCTTCTCCTTTCTCAATTTCTCCGGTTCCAGTATAACAGAAACACCCCGAAAAAAACAGTGTTTTTCGGGGTGTTCTTTAAAATTTACAGATACAAAATTATTTGGAATATTTTTTGTATCCGGGATGACGGCCTGTCACTTTGTAATTGGCACGCATAGAGATCAGCCGGTCAATATTCTCGCGGGGAAGCTCTTTTGCGCCGCCCAGCAGATGCGCATTCAGACTGATTTTTGCAAACAGCTCCAGGGTTTCCATACGATAGTAAGCCGTAATCAGATCAGCGCCCACAGACAGTGCGCCGTGGTTTGCCAGCAATACCACATCATGTTCACCCAGATAAGGGGCAATTGCCTCGGGCACCTCGTTGGTAGAAGGGGTTCCAAAAGGTGTTACCGGCACAGAGCCGATAGCAATAATGGTTTCAATCATGGAATACTCATCCAGCGGTACATGGGCTACCGCATAGCCGGTAGCAGTCGGCGGATGTGCATGTACTACTGCTCCTACATCGTCGCGCTCCTGATAGCAGCGCAGGTGCATTTTGATTTCAGAAGAAGGACGGTATCCCTCCAGGCCTTCCAGTACATTTCCCTTGTCATCAATGCGCACCAGCTTGTCAGGCGTGATAAAGCTCTTGCTGATACCGGTGGGGGTAGCGAGGAAAGTGCCATCTCCCAGCTTAACAGAAACATTACCATCGTTTGCGGCTACCCAGCCCAGCTGCCACATTTTGTGGCAAACATCACAGATCTGCTCGCGAATTTCCATGTAAGAAAGCTCCATATCCTATTTCCTTTCTGTCTATGTGGGAATTATTTCCCGATAATTTCTTCAAAACGTTTCCGGTGCTGTGCCCAAACGGCCGCATTTTCGGGTTCATACCCTTTCAGGTCGGGCATTTTGGCCATGATGCTGCGTCCCTGTTCCAGCGTTTTAATTTCTCCCATCGCCAGAAGCTGCACCAGTGCATTGCCCAGAACTGTCGCTTCTGCCGGGCCGCCGGAAACTTTCATCCCGCAGGAATCGGCAGCCATCTGACAGAGCATCCCGTCTTTGGTACCGCCGCCCACAATATACAGGGTATCATATTTTTCTCCTGTACAGGTGCGAAGCAAGTCCAGCGTAACCGCATATTTCATGGCAAGGCTTTCATAAATGCAGCGAATTACCTGTCCATCTGTTTCCGGAACCGGCTGGCCGGTTTTCCGGCAGTATTCCCGTACCCGGCGGGGAATGTTTCCTGCCGGTGTAAACACCGGATCATCCGGGTCGATAAAGCACCGGAAGGGTTCTTCCGCGCGGGCCAGCATTTCCATATCATGATAGCTTCGCTGGATTCCTTCCCGCATCCACTGACGCCGGCTTTCCTGAATCATCCACAGGCCGGTGATATTTTTCAGGAAAGAGATGCAGTTGTTGTAACCGCCTTCATTGGTAATGTCACAGCACAGAGAAGTTTCATCGATGACCGGCTCAGCCAACTCCGTGCCCATCAGCGACCAGGTACCGCAGCTGACAAATGCAAATGGAGAAGTCAAAGCCGGTACAGCGGCCATCGCACTCTGGGTATCGTGCCCCGCTACTGCAATCACCGGAACAGGTTCCAGGCCAAGTTCTTCACAAATAGACGGCGAGAGCGTTCCCACCGTTGAGCCGGAAGGTACAATCGGGGTGAGAATTTCTCCGGGCAGTCCCAATGCATCCAAAATTTCCTGCGACCACTGGCGTGTACGGGCATCCATAAGCTGCGTAGTGGAAGCGGAGGAATATTCGGTTATTTTTTCGCCCGTGAGAAGATAGGCGAAGAGGTCAGGCATCAACAGCAAAGTCTTTGCGCGCTCCAAAAGTGCCGGGCGCTGCTGCTTCAATGCCAGCAGCTGGAACACTGTATTGAATTCCATAAACTGCGTACCGGTAATCTCATAAAACCGCTCTTTCGGCAGCAGCCGGAAAGCCTCCTCCATCATTCCCTGTGTGCGGGAATCGCGGTAGTGAACAGGGTTTTCCAATAAATAGCCGTTTTCATCCAAGAGGCCGAAATCTACGCCCCAGGTATCGATTCCGATACTGTCAAAGCCGCCAGCCTGCTTCGCCTTCAATAGTCCCTGTTTAATTTCAAAAAACAGCCGAAGTACATCCCAATACAATGTCCCATTTATTTCTACCGGGTCATTAGAGAAGCGATGAATCTCTTCCATCGAGATAGTCTCTCCATTCCAACGGCAGAGCATCGCCCGACCGCTGGAAGCGCCAAAGTCAAAAGCCAGAATCCGGGTTTCCTTCATGGAGGTCACTCCTTTCTAAAAGAAATAAAGAAGGTACGGCGGCTGACTGCCGCCGCACCCCATGTAATTGAATGTTTTCGCGCGGAATGTCAAACCAGACAGCTCCGGCTAAACAATGTTATTTCATTACTTATACAGCGGGCCATAGGCAGCGCAGGCGCGATAGTCCTGTCCCTCTTTATCCATACCGAAGGCATTCCATGCAGCCGGGCGGAAAATTTTCTCTTCCGGCACATTGTGCATACACACCGGGATACGCAGGATAGAGCACAGCGTAATCAGATCTGCACCTACATGACCATAGGTGATAGCACCATGGTTGGCGCCCCAGTTGTTCATGACATCATAAGCAGATTTGAACGCGCCCTCTCCGGTCAGGCGGGGAGCAAACCATGTGCAGGGCCAAGTGTAGTCGGTACGCTTCCACAACGTATCAGAAACTTCTTCCGGCAGGTTGACTGTCCAGCCTTCAACCAGCTGCATGACCGGGCCAAGACCCTTGACCAGATTCAGACGCATCATAGTAACAGGCATCTCGCTGGTGGTCAGGAAACGGGAGGAATATCCGCCGCCACGGAAGTAGCCGCGGTCTGCCGGGTTCCAGGTAGTTGCTTTCAGGCAAGCCTGCATGTCGGCTTCCGTCATCTCCCAGAAGTGCTTCATAACGCCATTGCCCTCTGCATCTCTGGATTCACCGCAGGCATCAATACAGGCAGCGCCGGAGTTGATAAGATGAATGAAACCCTGAGACTCCTTTGCAACCCCTTCCAGATCATACCCGGTCGCCTTTTTCACAGCCTCGGGGCTCCAGTATGTACGCACATCGGCAAAAATCTGAGCGCGGTTGGTCAGCAGCTTGCCGAACAGCATAGAAACACCGTTGAGGGTATCGTTTTCAGTAGCCAGCACATACGGCTCACGTGCACCGTTCCAGTCAAAAGAACTGTTCAACAGGGATTCTGCAAAGTCGCAGTTGGGGTAGAAGTCTGTCCACTGACGCTGTCCCTGGAAACCACCGGCCAGTGCGTTATGGCCCAGGCGCTCTTCTTCGCAGCCTTCGGGCAGGTTGGGGTTACCGTTATACAAGTCTTTGATGATGCACATCATCTTAACGACAAATTCCCAATCCTTATCCTTTTCTTCGCGGCTCTTCTGCATCCACTCGGGGTTCTTGTCAAAGCCTTCGGGGCAATGTTCTTTTGTCCATGCCATGGCCTTTTCAAATTCCTCGTGGTCATAAATGTCCTCGGTCATGCGGCGGATAATTTCCACCTCATCCACAGACTCCACACGCATGCCCAGATATTCCTCAAAGAATTCGGGGCTGATAATGGAGCCTGCAATACCCATGCAGATAGAACCGATCTGCAGATAGGATTTTCCGCGCATGGTAGCAGCAGCCACAGCAGCGCGGCCAAAGCGCAGCAGCTTTTCTTCTACATCGGCGGGAATTCCGGTTGCGTCTGCATCCTGCACATCATGACCGTAAATGCCAAAGGCAGGCAGGCCCTTCTGTGCATGAGATGCCAGTACAGAAGCCAGATATACTGCGCCGGGGCGCTCGGTTCCGTTAAAGCCCCACACAGCCTTGATAGTATGCGGGTCCATATCCATGGTTTCTGCACCGTAGCACCAGCATGGAGTAACGGTCAGCGTGATATCCACCCCTTCGCGGCGGAATTTTTCTGCGCAGGCCGCGCTTTCCGGTACACGGCCAATGGTAGAATCTGCAATAACCACTTTCACCGGCTCGCCGTTGGTGTAGCAAAGATTTTCTTCGAACAGCTTTGCTGCGGCTTTTGCCATGTTCATGGTCTGCTCTTCCAGCGATTCACGCACCTTCAAAGGCCCCCTGCGTCCATCGATGGTGGGACGAATCCCGATTACGGGATATCCGCCAACCAGTCTGCTTTTTGCCATATTGATAACCTCCCATTCCGGCAAATCCCCCTGTGAGACTGCCGGCACATTGTGCGGCTGCACCGCATTTAACTTAATTATACTCCTTGCTGCTACCTTTCTTCTTGTGATATAATAGCAAAAAACAGAAAAATATTCACTTTTTTCAGTGACTTTTCTTCTTATATTGTTTTTAAGAAAATTACCTGCCATTTCTGATTTCTTGCGA
>DVIY01000048.1 GCA_018710915.1 Candidatus Gallacutalibacter pullistercoris | reverse complement strand
AAACGATGAGTTTAACCTATCGGGAACCGGTAGAAGAGCTTTTAGATTCAGGACATGCCCGCATTTTTATCAATTTCCGGCAGGACGAGGGAATCATGGCAATGGAGCACTGGCATCAATGTGCCGAATTGCTGTACCTGTTTGGTGGTTCTGTTTGCCAGACAATAAACACCTGTCAGATGGAATTACATTCTGGGGATACTCTGTTGATTGCATCCGGAGATATTCACGCCACAAAAGCGATTACCGACACCTGTTATGTTGGTGTTTCTCAGTTTTATTCACCTTTTCCGCACGGTACTTTATATCTGCCTGCTCAAAATGCTCCCAACGAACTTGCAAGGATTTTCAGTATGCTGCATGAGGAATCCACCCTTCGCCAGCCAGGATATGAATCCATCTCCCGCGGCCTTTTGCTGCAGGCCCTGGGGTGGATGCAGCGCCGGGCACAGCCTCTTTCTGATTCCATCCCTCCTACAGCGGAAGCACTGCGTATTGCAGGGTATATACAGGAACATGTGCTTGATGGGGTCACGCTTCCTGCTGCCGCAGAATTTTGCGGATATTCACCATCTCACTTTTCCCGTTATTTTCAAAAAATCATGGGCTGCTCCTTCCGCTCTTATCTGGAAGAAGTGAAAATGCGCACGGCCAAAAAGCTGCTTCTGGAAGGGACTTCTGTATCGGAAGCTTCTGCCATGCTGCATTATGACGGGGTATCTTCGTTTTCACGCGCTTTTAAACGGAAATTCGGGCTCGCGCCCGGAGCTTATCTGGAACGACAGCAAATGCACAATAAACAGCAAAAAATGTAATATGATTTTGCGAAAAATCACGATATACTGGTGGTAGCGAAATGAGTTCGGGCATGATATGGGAGCTCGAACAGACAGGAGGAGTTCAAATGAAAAACCAGGTACATCGTCAGCCAGATTTCCGCAATATTTTAAAAGTGCTGAACCGCGAAGTTCCCGACCGCCCCACCCTGTTCGAATTCTTTATGAATATGAACCTTTACCGTGAGGCAGCTGGCGACCCGCCCCCCGAAGATGCGCCCGATGAAGAGCAGCTCGCTTATCTTGCACGGGCCTATGCTGCCTGCGGCTATGACTATGTCAATGCTGTAGGCTGTGGGCTGAACTTCCATGCAGGCGCAAAGACGCGTAAGGAAACCATTTCTTTGAATGAGCACGCCTGGATTCATGACTGGGAATCTTTCTATGCCTATCCCTGGCCGGATGCCAAGGCCTGTGACTACTCCCGGCTGGAAAAGGTAGCGCCGCTGCTGCCGGAGGGAATGAAAATTATGCTTTCGGGCCCGAATGGCGTTTTGGAAAACGTGATTGATATTGTCGGATATGATAACCTGTGCATGATGCTTTATGATGAGCCGGAGCTGGCAGAAGCAATCTTTGAAAAAGTGGGCAGCGCTCTGGTGGACTATTATACAATCGGTGCACAATATGAATCGGTCGGCATGATTATGTGCAACGATGACTGGGGATTCAACACACAAACATTGCTTTCCCCCGAGATGCTCCGGAAGTACGTGTTCCCGTGGCATAAAAAAAGCGTAGAAGCAGCGCACAAGTATGGAAAACCCGCTATCCTCCATTCCTGTGGGTATATGTTGGATATTATGGATGATATCATCGATGACATGAAATATGACGGCCGCCATTCTTACGAGGACAATATTGTCCCGGTGGAAGAAGCATATCGCCTTTGGGGTGACCGGATTGCTATCCTGGGCGGCCTGGATGTAGACTTCCTGATTCGTTCCAGCGATGAAGAAATTGTACAGCGTGCAAAAGGCATGCTGGAAGCTTCACGCGAACGCGGAGGCTACGCGCTGGGTTCTGGAAACAGTATTCCTGAATACATCCCGAATGGAAAATACTTTGCGATGACTTCGGCAATTAATCTGGTTGAATAGTAATAGTTCAAAAAATCAGCCTTCCGGGTTTTTCCGGAAGGCTTAGCCTGTCGAAAAAGTTCTTCGCTGCTGGCAAATTATTGCACAAGGAAGGAATTTTTAAAGGGGAAACCCCAGACGTGGGTTTCCCCTCAAAAATAGCCCACCGGGCTGTTTTCTCACCCTTTCCCGCGTTTTGGGACACAGAAAGAATTCCGCTCTCTGCGGAGAGCGGCCAAAAGGGGTTTTACCCTTTGGAAACCCCACAACCTTTTGAAAAAGTTTGACGAAAACTTTTGCGTCGCGGGGGGAGCTTCTGCGATTTTGCAGCGATGACCACGCGAACTGTTTTGTGCAACTTTTTCGGCCAGTTGGATTCATCGACAAGCTGGGCCTTCCGGGTTTCTCCGGAAGGCTTTGGTTTTTCTTATTCTATGGGGAGGTCGATTTCCCGGTCACGGTAATAATATTTGCGGTCATGCTCGCCGATTTCACGCAGAACCCTGCAGGGGTTGCCTACCGCTACCACATTGGCGGGGATATCTTTTGTGACAATGCTGCCTGCACCAATCACGCTGTTTTCTCCAATGGTCACGCCAGGCAAAACGATAACGCCAGCACCCAGCCAGACATTATTTCCAATATGTACTTCCATGTTGTACTGCATCCCCTGGCGGCGCAGCGAAGGCTCTATTGGATGCCCGGCTGTCGCGATTGTGACATTGGGGCCGATCATGACATAATCACCGATATAGATATCCCGGTCGTCTACTGCGGTAAAATTGAAATTGACATACACGCCTTTGCCAAAATGCAGATGTTTTCCACCCCAGTTTGAATACAGGGGCGGTTCAATATAACACCCTTCGCCTGCTTCCGCCAGCATTTTGGGAAGCAGCGAGGCGCGTTTTTCCTGTTCTGCTGCATGCGTGGCGTTGTATTCATACATCACTTCCATGCAGGCAAACTGCTTTTTTACAATTTCCGGGTCATTGGGAAAATAAATTCTTCCTTCTTCCATACGCTGTTTGGATTCCTGCGAACTCATCATCGCTTAACTCCTCCTTCTTGCACCAGCAATATAATCTATTTTTTATTTTAGTATAAAAGGAAAGCTTCCGAAAAGAAAGTCTTCTTTGAAAAACAACTCCAAAGTCCTGCAAATCAAAATATATTTTTTGTGCATCGCAATGAAATTTTACGATTCCTTCATAATTTTGTCGAATTCTCTGGAAAGGCCCCCATAAAATATGATACACTGATAAAAAATAATGCGTATAATCTCAGCAAAACGGGCTGAGAGTCTCTACCTTCCGGCCAATTCCGGAATGCTACGCAACTGAAGAAAAGCGTCAGGGGCCTTTTGTGTCTTTGCCGCGTTCTTTTTTGTGTATGGCTCTTTGCCCTGTGCCGAAATTGCGCAGTACAAGGAGCTTATGTCGAGTATGAACAAAGCAACAGGCAGTATCTATCAACTGGACGGCAGGGTCCCGCTGTCCAAAGCGATCCCCTTGGGCATCCAGCATGTGCTGGCCATGTTCCTGGGAAATGTCTCGCCGCTGCTTATTATCTGCGGCTCTCTGCAAATGGCAACCGGCCTGAAATCTTCCCTGATTCAGAACGCCATGTTCATTGCCGGTGTCACCACCCTCATTCAGCTGTACCCCATCTGGAAAGCCGGCTGCGGCCTGCCCGTAGTTATGGGTACCAGCTCCGGTTTTATCGGAACCTGTAAGGCTATCGGCGCTTCTTATGGCTATGGTGCCATTATGGGTGCATCCCTGATTGGCGGTCTGTTCGAGATCGTGCTGGGCTTCTTCATCAAGCCCCTGAAAAAACTCTTCCCGCCGGTTGTCACCAGCCTGGTCATCATGTCTATCGGCCTTTCCCTGCTGCCGGTAGGTGTCAACTACTTTGCCGGCGGTTCCGGCGCAGCTGATTATGGCCACTGGAAGCATCTGCTGGTGGGTACCATCGTGCTGGTGGTTATCATCATCTTCAAGCAGTTCACCAAGGGCTTCCTGAGCATTTCTGCTATCCTAATCGGCATTATCGTGGGCTATATCGTGGCTATCTGCCTGAACATGGTGGACTTCCAGCCTGTGGCAGATGCTGCCTGGTTCAGCCTGCCCAGCTTTATGCCCGTTGCTATGGAATTCAACTGGCAGGCTATCATCGCCATGCTGATTATGTATGTGGCAACTGCCGTGGAAACCGTCGGTGATATTTCCGGCATTGCCAACGGCGGCCTGAACCGCGAAGCAACCACCAAAGAGCTTTCCGGCGGCGTAGTAGCCGACGGTTTGGGCAGCTTCCTGGCTTCCCTGTTTGGCGTTCTGCCCAACACCTCTTTCAGCCAGAATGTGGGGCTGGTAGGCGTTACCAAGGTCGTGAACCGTTTCTGCATCATGACCGGCGCCGTGTTCCTGATTCTGTGCGGCTTCTGTCCCAAGCTGTCCGCACTGCTGTCCGTCATGCCCCAGTCCGTACTGGGCGGCGCTGCTGTCATCATGTTCGCCATGATTCTGGTCAGCGGCATGACTTCTCTCCAGCGTGAAAAGCTGGATGGCCGCAACGGCATGATCGTAGCAGTGGCGCTGGGTGTCGGCGTTGGTATCGGCATGGTGCCCGATTCTCTGGCACAGATGCCCGAGTGGGTCAGCCAGATTTTTGCCCAGAACGGCATTATCATGACCTTTGTTATCGCAACTATCATGAACCTGATTCTTCCCAAAGACAAGGAAGGAACCAACAAAAAAACTGCTGAATAATTTTTGACAGGACTCCCGGGGCTGTCTGACATGCCGGGGCGCTGCGGCGCTCTTCATGCAGACAGCCCTTTTGCTTTGTTCATTTTGCGGCAGGAAAATCCGGGGATATTCCCGGAATTCCTGCCCTTTTCCTTTACCTTACCCTGCGTTTGTGGTATACTGTAAAAAGGGAAATTATATTTTGCACATTGTATATAATTTTAAGAAAATATTTCTGGAAAATAATTTTTCGGATAAAAGGAGGGTACGATTTGTTTACCGCACAGCAATATATAAAAGCCGCCACGCTGGAAGAGGCCTATGAGCTGAACCAGAAGCGGAACAACGCTATTCTTGGCGGCGGGTGCTGGATGAAAATGAACCGCCGCCGCTATCAGGCCATCATCGACCTTTCGGGCCTGGGGCTGGACAAAATCGAGGAAACCCCGGAAGAATTTGTGCTGGGCGCTATGGTGACGCTGCGCCGGCTGGAAACCAGCCCGAAGCTGCAAAAAGCTTTCGGAAACGGATTTTACGAGATGACCCGCCATATTGTGGGCGTGCAGTTCCGCAACTGCGCGACGCTGGGCGGGAGCCTTTACTCCCGGTTTGGTTTTTCCGATATCCTCACCTTTTTGATGGCGCTGGACTGTCAGGTGGAGCTGGCCCACGCAGGGCTGGTTCCGCTCGAAGAATATGCAAAAATGCCCTATGACAACGATGTGCTGGCAAGGGTACACATTTTTAAAAATGGCCGCCGTGCTGCTTATGAGAGCTTCCGGCAGGCTGCCACCGATATCCCTGTGCTCACCTGCGCCGCTTCTGTGCTGGACGGCACTCTGCGCGTTGTTATCGGCGCACGGCCCATGCGCGCAGTTTCCTTGGAATTCCCCTTCCCGGAAACCGGCGAGGCGCTGACGGAAATTTGCCGTCAGGTGCAGGAGACTGTTCCGTTTGGCTCGAATCTACGGGGCAGCGGGGAATATCGCCGCCATTTGGCAGGGGTTTTGTGCCGCCGCGCCGTATGTTCACTAAAGGAGGGTACTTCATGCTGATTACCGTGATGATAAACGGGAAAAAATATACCGACGAAATCGCGCCGGATATGGTTTTGCTTGACTATCTGCGTCAAAAGGGCTGCTATTCCGTCAAGCGGGGCTGTGAAACCTCCAACTGCGGCCTGTGTACTGTCCATCTGGACGGCAAGCCCATTCTTTCGTGCAGCTATCTGGCAGCAAGAGCCGACGGCCACAGTGTTACCACTCTGGAAGGCCTGCAGGAAGAGGCTGCCGAGTTCGGCGCGTTTTTGGCAGACCAGGGCGGCGAGCAGTGCGGCTTTTGCAGCCCGGGCTTTATTATGAATGTACTGGCTATGGTGCGGGAGCTGAAAGACCCCACCGAAGCCGAAATTCAGGAATACCTTTCCGGCAACCTGTGCCGCTGCACCGGCTACCAGAGCCAGCTGCGGGCCGTGAAAAACTATCTGGCACACAAGCAGGAGGTGCAGTCATGAGCTTTGTCAATGCGCCCATCCGCAAAAAGGATGCCATGAGCCTTGTCACCGGCAAGCCCGTCTATACCGGCGACCTGATTCCCCAGAATGCACTGGTGGTAAAGCTTTTGCGCAGCCCTCATGCCAACGCGGATATTGAATCCATCAACACCGCCGCTGCGCTGAAAGTGCCCGGCGTGTGCTGTATCCTCACCTGGGAGGATGTGCCCGACGCCCGTTTTACTACAGCCGGACAAACCTATCCGGAGCCCAGCCCCTATGACCGGCTGATTCTCGACCGTCACCTGCGCTGCTACGGCGACCCGGTGGCCATTGTGGCTGCTGAAAACGAGCAGGCAGCCGACAAGGCTTTGCGGCTGATTAAGGTGAAATACCACGTCATGGAGCCGCTGCTGGACTTTACCAAAGCCAAGGACAACCCCATCCTTGTCCATCCTGAGGACAATTTCCGCGCCCTGTGCCCGGTGGGAGCTGACAACAAGCGGAACCTGTGCAGCACAGAGCTTATGGACATTGGGGACGTGGACGAGGTGCTCAAAACCTGTGACGTAGCGGTGGAGCGCACCTTCAACACCAAAGCCAACAACCAGGCCATGATGGAAACCTTCCGCACCTTTTCCTATATTGACGAATATGGCCGCCTGACAGTGGTAAGCTCCACCCAGGTGCCCTTCCATGCCCGGCGTATTCTTTCCAATGCGTTGCAGATTCCCAAATCCAGAATCCGCGTGGTCAAACCCCGTATCGGCGGCGGCTTTGGCGCAAAGCAGAGCGTGGTCAGCGAGATTTTCCCTGCCATCGTCACCCTCAAAACAGGCCGGGCGGCCAGCATCATCTATTCCCGGGAGGAGAGCATGACCAACGGTTCCCCCCGCCATCAGATGCAGATGAAGGTACGGGTAGGCGCAAGCCGTGACGGCGTGATTCGCGCAATTGATTTGTATGCCCTGTCCAATGCCGGCGCCTATGGCGACCACGGCCCCACTACCATTGGGCTGGTAGGGCACAAGGCGCTTTCGCTGTATGGCGGTCTGGAAGCAGCCCGTTTTGACAATGAAGTGGTATACACCAACACCATGGGCGGCGGCGCATACCGCGGTTATGGCGCAACCCAGGGCATTTTTGCAGTGGAATCTGCTGTGAGTGAATTGGCGGCAAAGCTGGGCATGGACCCCTGTGTGCTTCGGGAAAAGAACATGGTGGCACAGGGCCAGATGATGCCTACCTATTATAATGAGCCGTGCAACAGCTGTACGTTGGATAAGTGCATGGCAAAAGCCAAAGAGATGATGGACTGGGACAGCAAATACCCCCGCCGCGTGCTGGAAAACGGCCACATCCGCAGCGTAGGCGTGGCCATGGCCATGCAGGGCAGCGGCATTTCCGGCGTGGACATTGCCAGCGTGGAAATCCGCCTCAATGACGACGGGTTTTATACCTTGCTGCTGGGCTGCACCGATATGGGCACCGGCTGCGACACCATCCTTTCCCAGATGGCGGCAGACTGCCTGGACTGCGATTTTGACCGGATTGCCGTCCGCGGCGTGGATACGGACTTCTCCCCCTATGATACCGGCTCCTATGCTTCCTCCACCACCTATGTCACCGGTATGGCCGTGGTCAAGACCTGCCAGGTGCTGCGGGAGAAGATTTTGAAAACCGGCGCTTCCATGCTGAATGTTCCCCCGGAAACCGCCGAATTTGACGGCAAGCGGGTGTTTGTCCCCGGTACGGACAAACAGGTCACGCTGGAAGAAATCGGCTATGCCAGCTATGAAGGCCACAACCGGTGCCTGTCCGCCAGCGAGTCCCATTCTTCGCCCATTTCGCCGCCGCCGTTTATGGTGGGTATGGCGGAAATCGACCTTGACCCGGAAACCGGCAAGGTTGAAGTGGTGGACTATGTGGGTGCAGTGGACTGCGGTACCGTCATCAACACCAATCTGGCCCGGGTGCAGACCGAAGGCGGCATTGTGCAGGGCATCGGCATGGCGCTGTATGAGGACATCTGCTACAGTGCCAGCGGCAAGATGGAGAGCAACTCCTTCCTGCAATACAAGATTCCCACCCGTTTGGACGTGGGCAAAATCCGCATTGAATTTGAAAGCAGCTATGAGCCCACCGGCCCCTTTGGTGCAAAATCCATCGGTGAGCTGGTGATTAACACCCCGGCTCCGGCCATTATGAATGCACTGTATAACGCGACCGGCTGTTTCTTTGACACCCTGCCAGTTCGCAGCGAGGACATTTTCTTTGCTATGGAAAAGAAAAAGCAAAGCTGACTGTCAGGCTCCTTTCCGGAGAAAACAAACGAAAATCATAACATCTTCCCCGCGTGTTTCTATCTGCGGGGAAGATGCTTCAATGCCCGATATGATTAAAGGAGGCGTTTGCTTTGAAAATCGACATTATTCTACTGGCAGGCGGCGCCTCCAGACGGTTTGGCGGCCAAAAATTAACCGCTGATTTTTTTGGAAAGCCTCTATTTCGATATGCATTGGAAGCGCTTTCTTCGATTCAGGAACATCCTGTACGGGTTGTCACCCGCAATCTGGAAATTTGCGAAGCAGCAAGGCAGCTTGGATTTTACCCGGTAGAAGCCCCACCCCCTGATGAAGGCGTAGCAGCTTCTATTCGTGCCGGCGTGCAAGCCTGCCGTCCCAATGCATTTTTATGCTTTTTCGTGTGCGACCAGCCCTTTTTTACCGGCGAAGAATTTCTTCAATTTCTGGATGCATTCAAAGCCAGCGGGAAAGCCTATGGCCGTGTCTGCTGCGGAACCCGCATGGGAAGTCCGTGTATCTTCCCGCCAAGTGCACACCGCGAATTGCTCCTGTTAACTGGCGACGAGGGCGGCCGGCGGATTCTTCGCCAAAAGGAAGCTGAAACCTTCTTTTTCCCCGTTCCAGAAAATTGCCTGCGCGATTTTGATGTTCCCTGGGAAAACAGATAATCAATACATAAAAAACCGGAAAGAGATTGTATAGACCTCTTTCCGGTTTTGCGTTTTCATGACTCGTTTTCCTGTAAATAATAGAGATATTCTTCCAGACACATCCCCTTCTCTTTTATCTTCTTGGCGTGTTCTGCACCAACATACCGGTAATGCCACGGTTCATACATAATGTGGGTAATCAACTCTTTCCCTTTTGGATATCGCAAGATAAAACCATATTCTGCTGCATTTTCCTGAAGCCATGAAAATGCCTTGCTGTTCTCGAAGTCCATCGTTACGCCGTTGAAATCAATAGCCAAACCGGTATTATGCTCGCTGTATCCTGGCCGTGCTACTGCCATTTCAGCTTCTGATTCTGCCTGTGCCTGTGTCATCCCAGCCTTCAGGTTTTCATCAATCTCCTCCTGAAAAAGCTCCTGCTGAAGCTCGCTGCTGCGATAACAGGAAGAAATCCAGAGTGAAATTCCATCATTACAGGCGGCACGGTAAAGTGCTTCATAAGGCTCTTTCAAACGGGAATCCATCTCTCTATCGAAAGCCGTGATGATTTTACTGTTTTGACGATATTCATCCGGCAGTTTTACTTCCGGATTGACAAGCACCAGGTTCCACTCCTTTCTCTGATGAATCTGTTCATTGAAACAGTGATCAGAGTTTTCTTCTAACAAT
>DVIY01000047.1 GCA_018710915.1 Candidatus Gallacutalibacter pullistercoris | reverse complement strand
GGATTATCTACATTTTATCCTGAATATTCAAAAAAATATACTGTAATACCCGATAAATGTGATTGCATCACCGAAAGGCAGGGGCAGATATGGTACAGTAAAGAAAAGGAGGCGAAAATCCATGAAACAGTATGTTTGTTCTGTTTGCTCTTATACTTATGATGAGAGCAAAGGCATTCCAGAAGCCGGTATTGCACCGGGGACGCGCTGGGAAGACCTTCCGGATGACTGGAAGTGCCCCTGGTGCGGCGCTGGCAAGGAGTCTTTTTCAGAAAAGAAGAATGAAGCAGCCAAAACAGAGGTCCCTGCCAAATCTTCTGGTAAACCCCATGTCGAGAAAGAGCTTTCCCCGATGGAAATGAGCGTAATTTGTTCCAATCTGGCCAGGGGATGTGAAAAGCAGTATCTGCCGCAGCAGGCAGAAGCCTTCAAAAGGCTTGCGGAATTTTTTTGCCAAAAGGCTGAACCGGAAGAACAGCCTGGCACCGACAAATTGCTCCAGCTGATTGACGGGGATTTATCAGTTGCCTATCCTTATGCGAACGACATTTCTGTCAAAGATCGGGGAGCGCTGCGCTGCCTGGTCTGGAGCGAAAAAGTAACCCGTATGCTGCAATCCCTGCTGAATCGTTACCGGCAGGAAGGGGAAAGGATGCTTCAGAATACTGGGGTGTATGTCTGTACTATCTGTGGTTTTGTTTATGTTGGAGATCATGCTCCGGAAATTTGCCCGGTGTGTAAGGTGCCGTCATGGAAATTCGAAAAGGTGGAAGGGAGGAAGGAATAATGGCTGACAAATATGCGGTGCGCAATTTGCGCCTTTGTACCAAAGATTGCCTGTGTTTGTATGTATGTCCAACAGGGGCTACCGATACTGAGAACAGCATTATCGATGTCTCCAGGTGTATTGGCTGCGGCGCTTGTGCTGATGCCTGCCCATCTGCGGCTATTTCCATGGTTCCCAAAGTGTACCCACCCCAACAACCCAAAGCTGATGACGTTATAGAGGCCCTGCGCGCCCTGATTCAAAGCAAGGTACAGGCAGAAAGCCTTGCGTCCCAGCTGCCGGATGCTCTGAGTGTGGCAATAGAAAAGTCATCACGCCTGATGGCAGAGGATTTGTGCCGGGAAGCCGGTTTTATGCTTCCGCAAAGCGGGAATAGCAGGCGCTTTTTGGAAAGTATTCAGAATTACCCGGATATCCCCCGGAATGATGTAGAGGAATTGCTGCGGACAATTGATTTCAATGAAAATACGCAGAGCCCCAAGCAGGAAGAAAAATCGGAAAAATGGAAGTGCTCTGTATGTGGTTATATCCATGAAGGGCCGCTGCCAGATGATTTTAAATGCCCGGTTTGTGGACAGCCGGCTTCTGCATTTATAAAAATTGAATAAGCCCGGAGCGTATGTTTTGTGATAGCTGAAGCAAATCCCCTGTATATGGTTTTATTGCCATATGCAGGGGATTTTTTGCCTGTATTTCCTCCGGTATGGAGGCGTTTCATTACTAAAGAGGAACCGCTTATTTGCCCCTGCATATACTGATAAAGGGAAGCGATATGAGATGAAAGGAGCCAATGAAGATGGATGATTTCCGTATAGATGAAATCTGCCGTGCAGATGGCAGCATATCCCCTTTGCCAAAAGAGCCACAGGTAGCCATGGCATATGTGCCCTTCCAGCAGCTGGAGACGGTTTATCCTGCCGAAAAAGCACTGGATGCCGGTACGCTGTTTCCCGAATTAGACAAGCCTTTTTATGGAAGGAGAGGTGAACCGCGTTGAGCCAGCAGGAGCGAATGATGCGCCAGCTTTCTTCCATGAAGTTTGCAGCATGGGAGCTGCACATGTTTCTGGATACGCACCCTGGGAATTGTGAAGCTGCAAAAAAGCTGGACGAGTACCGCAAGAAGATTGAAGTCCTTACCAAGCAGTATGAGGATGCATATGGGCCGATTCATGAAACGACCAAGCAGGCCAGCCGTTGGGCATGGATCAGTGGGCCGTGGCCGTGGGAAACCGGGGAAGAGGAGGATGATGGCTGATGTTTGTTTATGAAAAGCGGCTGCAATATCCCGTAAAAATCAAGAATCCCAACCCGGCTCTCGCCAAGCTGATTATCAGCCAGTATGGCGGCCCTCACGGTGAAATCGGTGCTTCTTTGCGATATCTCAGCCAGCGGTACACCATGCCTTATCCGGAACTGAAAGCGATTTTGACCGATATCGGTACAGAAGAGCTGGGGCATCTGGAAATGGTGGGCGCTATCGTGTATCAGCTGACCCGTAATGTCAGCGCCGAAGATATAAAAAAAGCCGGATGGGACGACTATTTCATTGACCATACTACGGCAGTATATCCAACCGCAGCCTCTGGAACCCCCTTTGATGCAGGCGGATTGGCCGTAACTGGAGACCCTATCGCCGATTTAAACGAGAACCTTGCAGCAGAACAGAAGGCCCGGCTCACCTATGACAATATTCTGCGTTATGCCGATGACCCTGATGTGCGGGAGCCTATCAAATTTTTACGTGCCCGAGAGATTGTGCATTATCAGAGATTTGGTGAAGGGCTGCGGATTTTGACTGATAAACTGGATAGCCGGAATTTTTATGCATTTAACCCCTCGTTTGATAAAAAGAAAAAGTCATAACAAG
>DVIY01000046.1 GCA_018710915.1 Candidatus Gallacutalibacter pullistercoris | reverse complement strand
AAAACCCTGATAAAATCAGGGAAAACGGGACTTGTGGCATCGAGTGCCACAAGTCGAAAAGCCGTGATGTTGTGGGCGCAGAATATGACCTGAAAGGCCGTGCTGTTGCAAACTATCTCCGCATCAATGAGTTGATTACTCCGCTGAAAAGGAGAATTGATGATGCCGAGTTCCCGATTGTGGTAGCTGTGCAGCTCTCTTATCTGACCGAGCAGGAACAGCAGATGGTTGACGATGTGCTTTCGGGAAGCGAGTACAAGGTCAATGAGGGAAAGGTTGTCCTGCTGCGGGAATATACCGGAAAGCTGACCCCGGAGCGTACCGAACAGATTTTGTCCGGCGAGTTTAACCGGAAACCCAAGAAATCCACGGCTACGGCGTTCAAGGTCAAACCGGCGATTTACAAGAAATACTTTACCGCCAGCATCAGCCAGAAAGAGTTCGACAGCATTGTGGACGAGGCGCTTGCCCTCTACTTTGCTCAGAAAGAACAGGAATCCGAGCAAGAGGCCGGATAACCGGCCATAATCACCAATACAGGAAGGAGGTCAGATACCGTTGAGAAATGATGAACGCCTGCGGACGATATATGAAGTCATGGCTCCCTATATTGTCCGAAATGAACACAACTGGCGGGATTATCTGGCATTTGCATCGCAGTTCCATAAGCACAGTTTTGACAACATACTTCTTGTGTACGCACAGGACGAGGATGTTTCGATTCTGGCAACACGAAAGCAATGGGCCACCATAGGCAGAAATTTGATTCCCCGTGCAAAGGGCGTAGCCGTTTGCGTCTACCGGAATGCCAAACTCACTCTTGACTATCTCTTTGATGTAAGCCAAACTACTGGCAAAGAGATTCATCCTACGGACTGGCAGCTTTCCGATGAAATGAAAAAGGCCCTGACCGAGCGCCTGTCGTATGCACACGGTTTCCCCAAGCAGGATTTTCCCCAAGCGCTGTATGCGATGGCAAGCGAATCTGTCGCAGAGAATTACAACCACTTTTTGCAGGAACTCAAGCAGGAAACCAAAGGCCATTTGTTCACCGAGATCCCGGCCGGTGGTTTTGAAGCCCAATACATCCAGCTTTTGACCGACAGCATTTCTTATTTCATCGGCAAAAAGTGTCACCTGCCGGATGAAGAAATCCAGTTGAGTGACGGCATGGCGACGGTCAGCCATTTTAATACACTCCCGCTGGTTGCACATCTGGGTACGGCAGTAACCGCCCTTTCCAAAGGTATCCTGTTAGAAGTAGAACGGAACATCAAGATTATCAATCGTGAAAGGATGGCACAACATGAGCAAACCGAATATCAATCTGAAATACAGGGAGCAGGACGGGATGATGCTTCCCGATCTGCAAATCTCCAACAGCAGCGAAGCAGATCAACCTCTGGGCAGGTACGGCCGGATGGCCCTGGAATACCTCAGAGAGAATCACCCGGAGCGATTTACGACTTTGAAAATGGATGGCAGTCTGATGGAGATCATGCACCGGGTACAGGACGAGGCGACCGAGAAGATCGAAGCCCTGACGCAGCAAATGCTCCAGCAGGAGCCGCTTCCGCAGACCGAGGACATCATGGAGCGGACGCGACACCTGAACAGTCTGAAACTGATGGCGGAGGAAACCGTACTCCAGAGCGTAGTCCTGATTCCCCGCTGACCGAAGAACAGCCAAATACAGAAGTGGCGCCGAGCGCCGCACCTGTGGGAGAGCCGTCTGAAAAGGACGGCTCTTTTTCTGTTCCTGCGGAACAACCTACACGCCATTTTACCGATGCAGAAGTCCGGCGCAATTATGAGTACATCCTGACCAGCACCAATCTATACCCCCCAGAGCTGCACAGCGCGGTTCGCAGCGTATTGTCAGAACCGCCGCTCAATCCTGACTGGTCAGACAAAGGGCGGCAGATTGCGGCTCTCTTTACTCCCTATGGCGACCGTGAATATCAGGGCGATCTTCTCTATCGTACCCGGTTGCATGGTGAAGATGGCATTTCATTTTTCTTTGATGAAGGCTATACCTACATTCCCTGGAACGGGCTGGCGTTTTTACTGGATGCCATGATCGAGGATGGCGACTATCCCAATCCTGTTGTAGAGGAGCAGCCTGACCCCATCGGGGATTATAACATCCCTGATGAAGTTGATGAAATGGGTGGTCCTCACCGACAAATGACCATTGGAGAAGCGGATTTTGATTATGTCCTGGATTCTGTTGCCTATGAAGCCGGAGAAACCGTAGTGGAACCGGTCAAGCCACCGGCGATTGTTCAAATGGAAAACGACACACCAGCAGCCGGTGACGAGCCTGCATCCGTTCCTGACGAAAATCCCCCTGTTGTTGTGGAGGCCCCCGAAACGGCTCTCCCCACAGATACAGCGGAGCAGCCTACACCGCCGCCCGTCAAAGGAAACACGACGGCGCACAAGAATTTCCGCCGCTTTCAAGAGTTGTTCCCGGAAATTGTGTCCGGTCAATATGAGTATCTGCGGCTGGAGGCCGGAGAAGCCTACTATCCTCTGGTCATTCACCATAAATACGGTTCCCATTACTGCATGGAGCATTACTATATGCAGAACGGCGACCGGATGTATGACCCTTATATGGATTTCCAAATCGACAAAGAGGCTGGGACACTTCGGGCTTTCAGTTATGAGAACAGCGGCATTGGTGTATATAACGAGGCTGATCCCGACGACCCCGCATACGAGAAAGCAATCAACGGGTTCAACAGTTTCTTTGCCACCTGGCTGAACAATATCCGCAGCCAAGGCTATGAGCCGGTGCGGGCCTCTATGATGGTCAATGATGAAGAAGTAGATGTGGATTTGCGCCCTGCTGCCGAAACTGTTCCGGTCATGGAAGAAGAACAACCGGAGCAGCTCTCCCTTCTATCCCAGGAAAAGAGTACGGAAGATCTGCTTGTTGAGCGTGTCATGCAGAGAGGTCCCCTTACCGCAGGAAAAAAAGAACAAATCTACGAATTTGCTCAGACCCACCCCACCGGATCAGAATTTACTACTTTCCTAAAAAAGCTATATGGATATGAAGGGTTCTCCGGTGATGAAATGGGCGTGAAATACGCCATGTTCAATAGTGAAGGTGTCACTATCGAATGGCAGGATGAGCAGGGCGAAACACAGGAAACAAAG
>DVIY01000045.1 GCA_018710915.1 Candidatus Gallacutalibacter pullistercoris | reverse complement strand
ATTTTTTATTTTGTTTTTACTTGACAACTGTGTATAGTGTGTATATACTGTATATAGATGATAATAACAGTTAACTGTGAGGTGCTCCATGGATATCATTATCAGCAACAGCAGCTCCAGCCCCATCTATGAGCAGATCACCCGGCAAATCAAAGAGCATATTTTGCAGGGCGAACTGAAAGCAGGGGACGCCCTGCCCTCGATGCGGGTGCTGGCTAAAGAGCTGCGCATCAGCCTGATTACCACAAAGCGTGCGTATGAAGAGCTGGAAAGGGATGGATTTATCGAGACAGTTCCCGGAAAGGGCTGCTTTGTTTCGGAGAAAAATACCGAGTTTCTCCGCGAAGAACAGCTGCGGCAGGTGGAAGGCTTTTTGCAGCAGGCGGCAGAAGCTGCCCGACGGTGCGGCCTGAGCCTTGACGAGCTTCGGGAAATGCTGGAGATCTTGTACAACGAAGGTTGAGCCGGTTTGCCCGGCAGAAAGGAAACCATATGGATATGATTCTCAGGATGGAGGGTGTGACCCGCCGCTTTGACAGTTTTATATTACAGCCGTTACATTTGGAATTGCCCGGCGGCGTGATTATGGGCCTGATTGGCGAAAACGGGGCAGGAAAAACCACCACCCTGCGCCTGATTCTGGGCGCACTTCATCGGGATGGAGGGCAAATTACGATTTTTGGAAATCCACTGGATGGAAACGAGGCGAATATCCGGCAGGATATCGGCGTAGTATTTGACGAGTGCTGTTTTCACGAATCCATGACCCCGAAGAATATCGACAGTATTTTCAAGGGAATCTATCAAAACTGGAATTCTTCTGATTTTCAAAGATACTGCACCGTTTTGCAGCTGCCCATGAAGAAAAAAATCAAGGAATTCTCCCGGGGTATGAAAATGAAGCTCTCCATTGCCGCCGCCATAAGCCACAGGCCCAAGCTTCTGCTTTTGGACGAAGCCACCAGCGGCCTTGACCCGGTGGTACGGGATGATGTGCTGGAATTGTTGCAGGAGTTCGTCTCTGATGAAGAACATTCGGTACTGTTTTCCAGCCATATTACGGAAGACCTGGAAAAAATCGCAGACTATGTGGCCTATCTGCACCGAGGAAGCTTGCAGTTTGTTCGCTCCAAGGATGAACTGCTGTATGAATACGGGGTTGTCAAATGCGGCAAAAGCGAGTTTGAAAAGATGGACAAATCCGACTTTACCGCATGGCGGGAAAACGCTTTTGAAGTGCAGGCCCTCACCGAAAACCGTGAGGCCATACGGCGGAAATATCCGGGCTGTGTCATCGACCAGGCCGGGCTGGAGGAAATCATGCTCCTGTATTCCAAGGGCAGCGTGAAGAGGGGGAATCGTTCATGAACGGGCTTTTGCGGAAAGATTTCCTTTTTATCGCGAAAAAGTATAAGGTTTCCCTTTTGTTTCTTTTAATTGCAGCGCTGCCGGCTTTGGAAAAGGAAAGAGTCGATTTGATTTTGGGGGTGTATCTGTTTGCAATTATGCTGTCAATCCAGTCTGATTTGGTAACTGCTTCCAAAGAAAAAAGCTGGAAGAAAGTAGAGGAATCCCTGCCGGTTTCTCCTTTGGGGATCGTATTGGAAAAATATATTGCAGCGCTGCTGTTCCTGTTGGCGGGGAGCATTGTGTTTTTGCTTTTTTCCGTGCTGGAAAAGAATATGGCAGGAAAAAGTGTTTGGGAAGCCCTTCCCACGTTTACTTTTTTGATGGTTTCCTGCTGTATTGCGCTTTCCTTGCAGATTCCCGTATTGTACCGGTTTGGCAAGCGGGTAGGAGTGGCCGTTTGCCTCTTATTGGCAGCTGTGGCCTGTATTGCGATCGTGGGAATCCGCTGGTGGGGTTGGGGAGATTCCGCCGCATTTTCCATACTTTTCCAAGGCCCGGCCAGTGTTTGCCTGATGGCAGGGGCCGTGGTGCTGACGGCGCTTTCCTGGCTGCTTTCCACCCATATTTACCGCAATCAGGACAGATAAGAGAAAGGATGGATTTTGGATGACGGGTTTACTTCGTAAAGATTTTCTATTATTGACAAAGGCACTGCGCGCGTTTGCGTTATTTGCGCTGGTGTTTGCCGCACTTTCTTTTTCTCAAAGTAATGGGGAAGATATGGGTGCAGCCGTAGGAAGTTATTTCTTTATCATGATTGTAATTATGCAGGTCTTTACGCTTTCCTCCGATGAACAGGCACGCTGGCTGCACCTTGAAAAAGCTTTACCAATTACTCCGTATCAGGCGGTGCTTTCCAAATATATGATGTCGCTTTTGGGTGCAGTATTGGGTATGGTTGTCTTTTTGCTTTTTTGTGCCCGTGAAATCATGGAGACCGGTAATTTCGTGGAACCTCTGTCTATTGCCGGTGGCCTGGCAGCAGCGGCTCTGTTCCTGGCAGCGGTAGAGTTCCCGCTGTTGTACCGGTTTGGCAGCAATTCGGGACGGTTCCTGTTTTTCGGCGTGGCCATTGTTGTGGTGGCCATCGTATGGGCAGGGCAAATGGCCGGTTTGCCGCTGGAGGCTGCCATTGGCTGGTTCTCCGCGCATAAAACCCTGCTGCTGGTGTTGGGTGCCTGTATTCCAGTACTGATGTTTATTGGTTCTTACTTTCTTTCGGTGTCGATTTACCGTAAAAAAGAATGGTAAATATTGCATAAAAGCAAAGGCTATCATCACCGAATTTATTACAACATTGTAACTTTGTCATTGTTTTCACAAAAGAACTCGCGGAAATCCGCCCGGTGAACGGGGGATAAGAGCGGGGAATCCCTTTCTCCGAATTTTTCAAAAAAAGAGAAAATCGGCTGTTTTTGAGGGAATTTGAGCTTTTCTTTTTTTTGATATTTATGATATGATGAAGTCAATCCACAAGTAAACAGCCTGACAGGAGGTGAGACGAGATGGCTGAATATATGATTTACATCTGGCTTGCGGTAATCTTTGTGGCGCTGGTGGTCGAAGGTATGACAGCCCAGCTGATTTCCATCTGGTTTGTTCCCGGCGGTCTGGCCGGATTAATTTCCGGATTCTGCGGGGCAGGAGAGTGGGTACAGATTCTCATTGGCGCAATCGTTACCCTGGTCTGCCTGATTGCCACCCGTCCTCTGGTAAACCGTGTGATGAAATTCCGAAAGGTAGATACCAATTCGGGACGTCTGGTGGGACAAACGGGAGTCGTTGTACAGGAAATTCGAAACCTGGACGCTGCCGGGCAGGTCAAGATTCAGGGCAGTGTCTGGAGCGCACGTTCAGAAAACGGCGAGGTAATCCCGCAGGACAAAAAGGTTTCTGTGCTGCGTATCGAGGGCGTCAAGCTGATTGTCAAACCCCTGTAAGCCTTAACACATGAAAATGGAGATTTTTTTGAAAAGTAAGGAGGAAATAGTATGCCGGACTTTAACATTGGAGTATTTGTAGTGGTTGCCCTGCTGATAATCGCGATTCTGGTTATCATCACGAATATCAAAATCGTTCCGCAGGCGTATGCTTATGTAATCGAGCGCTTTGGTGCTTATAAAGGCACCTGGGGAACAGGCCTTCACTTTAAGGTACCTTTTATCGATAAGATTTCCAAGAAAGTTTCTTTGAAGGAACAGGTTATCGATTTCCCGCCCCAGCCGGTAATTACGAAAGATAACGTTACCATGCAGATTGATACGGTGGTGTATTTTGAGATCACTGACCCCAAAATGTACACCTACGGTGTCGAGCGTCCCATTTCTGCAATTGAAAACCTGACTGCTACCACTTTGCGTAACATCATCGGCGAGATGGAGCTGGATCACACTCTGACTTCCCGCGATATCATCAACAGCAAAATCCGCATCATTCTGGACGAAGCAACTGACCCCTGGGGCATCAAGGTCAACCGTGTGGAACTGAAAAACATCATTCCGCCCAGAGAGATTCAGGAAGCCATGGAAAAACAGATGAAGGCCGAGCGTGAACGCCGTGCCCGGATTCTGGACGCAGAAGGCGAAAAGCGCAGCGCGATTCTGATTGCAGAAGGCAACAAGGAATCTGCGATTCTGAACGCAGAAGCTATCAAGGAAAGTAAAATCCGCGAGGCCCAGGGCGAAGCGGAAGCAATCGTTGCTGTGCAGAAGGCTATCGCTGACGGTATCCGTATGCTGAACGAAGCAGACCCGTCCAGAGGCGTAATTGCCCTGAAGAGCCTGGAAGCCTTTGAGAAAGCCGCCGATGGTAAGGCCACCAAGCTGATTATCCCCTCTGAAATTCAGGGAATGGCTGGCCTGGCCGCTTCTCTGAAGGAAATGGTCACAGACGGTGCACCGAAAGCTGGTAAATAAACTGAAAATACAAAACCGCCCTTCCGGAAACGGGAGGGCGGTTTTTAGTATGAAGAGATATTATGCGTTCTGATAGAAGGTTTCGATCTCCTCAAAGAAAGCATCTATGTTGTCCCAACGGGAAGCGGGAGGAATGTCACATCCGGAAGAAATGACGAAGTTGGGATGAACACTGCATTCTTCCAGCAGAGTGCGGGCGGCAGCACGGATGGATTCCGGCGTACCATTACAGAACTCCCCGGCAGGATCTACATTGCCCATTACCAGAGAGGTTTCAGGAAGGTTTTCCAGCGCCAGGTTCATGGAAATGGCATTGCCTATATGATATACGGAGAGGTTCAAAGCTGCCAGGCTTTCCATCTGGCGGGAAACCGCGTCTCCGCAATTGTGGTAACCGAACAGGAAGTTTTCAGTTTCCACTGCTTCACGGATTTGCTTTACATAGGGAATGGAGAACTCATCGTTCATGGCGGGAGGCAGCAGGCCGGCCAGAGGCTCCGCCATCATCACGCCGTCAGCTCCTGCATCACGGAAAGCCCGGATATAAGAAATCAGGAATTGGGTGGCCTTTTTCAGTACAGTGTGAACCATGTCTGGGTCATCATAGCAATAAATCATGGCGTCGGAAACGCCCATCAAACGGCCTGCCAGAGAGAAGGGGCCAATAACCCCGGCCAGCACCGGACGGTCGGTGATCAATTCGTGGGCTTGGCGGATGGCCTCTACATAGATACCGGTGCGCCCTGCGCCTACTTCTGGAACTACCAATGCATCGGCTTCTTCCTGCGTTTCTACAATGTGGTTGACGATGGTGGGAACTTCGTCGTCAGAGAGGCGGGCTTCTGCGCCGAATGCCTGTGCTTCCACGGAAAGGTCCATCATGCTGACGGCAGCGCAGGCATCTACGCGGTCAGCTACCGCTTTCATGCCTTTGGCCTGTAAACTGCTGTCAGTTACCAGCTCCTGTACCGTGCATCCAAGCAGCTGTACGCTGGGAAAAGAAAGAATGGGCATGGGCTTTTTGACAGGGGAGGTGCGGATTTCCTCCAGCCATTTTTGTACATTCATAAAAAGTGTTCTCCTTTTGATTGATAATAGGAACGAAATCGTGTTGCACTCAGTATAGCCCCACATATCAGAGATTGCTGGTAGTATTTTATGGTTTTTTTGAAATATTTTGAATAGCTGTCAAAAAATACAGTTTT
>DVIY01000044.1 GCA_018710915.1 Candidatus Gallacutalibacter pullistercoris | reverse complement strand
GAGTAGGTTTCGTAGAGATAAATACGGAAAGCGTTCAGCGACTGGCAGTAAGTCTCGATTGTCCGTTCGCTATGAAGTTCAGAGCGCAAGTGGTTGAAAAAATCCTTTGTGTAGATGAAAAACATCTTTTTTGGCTTTTGTTTATTCTTCCGCATAGACCACACCGATTCCTTTCTCAAGGGCGTCCAGCTTCTCCCGGTAAACAGGGAAAAGCTGTGAGGTGATATGCAGATAGTACAGAGTATAGCGGATGTGTTTGTGTCCCATGTACCTGCAAAGATACTGAATCCAGTTATAGAAATCTTCTCCTGCGTCAGCGCATTTTTTAATGTTTTGAACGGCAAAGAGGTGGCGGAGGCCATGCGTTGTAAACCTTTTTCCGGGCAGCTCCAATAACCCTGCTTTTTTGAGTATGGCCTGAAAAATCTTGCTGACATCGGCGCTTGTCATGTGTTCCCGTTCCTGGTTCGGCTTGAAAAAATAAGTACGGTCAGGGAACTGCTTCTGGTAATACCGGTCAAAACGGTAACATAAATCCAGAAGGTCGTCCGACAAGGGAAGCTCCCTGTCTTTCATACCCTTCGATTGGTAGATACAGATCGTCCCTTTGGGAAAATCAATATCCGACACCTTCAGGTTGCAGGCTTCGGAGCTGCGGAGGCCACAACAGTAAACCAGCCGGAAGAATACCGGGAACATCGTATCTTTATACGGATATGTCTCTGTTGGGATCAGCTTTGTGTCAACAGTTTCAAAAAACAGTGCAAGCTGTTCGTCCGTAAACAGATGGGGTTCCTCTGCCTTTGGCCTCTTAATCCGGTAATTCGGGACATAAGCGTTTAAGCCAAGTGACTGCTGGTATTCCCCGATATGCTTCATTGTCAAGACCCGCCGCGCCATGTGGTGCCGGGATGGAGAATCGGAGCTGTGAATCCATGTTTCGGCAATCTCCTTTGTAAGCAGGGTGGCTTCTGGATACTCTCTGGCACAGAAAGCATCAAAGTCGTCAAGGAAAAAACCAATAAACTTTAACTGCAAACCGGAACGGTGCCGGATGGTAAGCATTTCTTCCATGACAGGGCCAAATTTACTTGCGTACATCAGTATTCCTCCCTTCGGCAAGGAATCTGGGAGATGTCTAACGCACACCGCTTCATTTTTGCTTCATCCGTTGAGAGATACACGCGGACAGAGTTTTTGTCGATATGCCCTAACATTTCGGAAATGAGCGGTAACGGCGTTCCTGACTGCAAAAGCCGCGACGCAAAAGTGCGTCGGTAAATGTGGAGGCCATCGTGAGGAAGATTTTCATAGGATTCCGTCCCCTGTGTGCGGTATTTCATCCTGTAATGCCTGCGGGCCAGCTTTTTTATCGGGCCTACGGATGTAACAAAAATATATTCCTGCTCACAATCCCGGCGCTCGTTCAGGATGTAATCAATAATGGCGTTTTGTGTGGCGCTGTCTATGGGAATTTCAAGGTCAACGCCCGTCTTTTTCTGGCGGATATGGATGGTCTCTTTTTCCCAGTCGATGTCGCAGAACCTCAATGCCCGGATGTCGCAACTTCGCAGACCGGTGTGCAGCGCCAACAGGAGAATTGCCTGATCCCGCTTGTTTACAAGGCTGTCCGGCTCATCTTCCAGAAGGTCTGCTTCTACCTTTTCGTCAATCGTAGTAATGATCTTGTTTCTGGACTGGCGGATTTTGGGCAGAGCATACGGAAGGGTCTTGCAGGCTGTGTAACCGGCATCTGTCGCAAACCGCAGGAACTTTTTCAGGACACACAATTCCGTCTGGAACCCTTTCAGGTTCCGGTTCTTGAACCGGTCTGTCTGGAAATAGTCCAGAAGGTTTTGGTTCCTTACATCGGAAAACTTTGTAATACCTACGCTTTCCAGATAAAGAAGAAGCCTGCGGGCTATGGAACTGTACGACTTTATGGTGGTCGGATATTTGCCTTCCTCTTTCATAACTTCCTGAAATTCAACAAGAATGTTTTTATATTCATCAGTTTCAGGAAGTTCCGGGGTGAAACACAGATAATGACGCCATTCTGTCAGCGTTCCGGCCTGCTGTTCTGCCAGCAGATGGACGAACCTGTGCAGTGCTTTCCAGTCAACATAGGATGCGCTAAGCACACAAGCCGGATCGTGATCCAGAGAATTGACCCATTCAAGGCAGAGCATCAGTTCAAACGGCTGATCCAGACTTTTTAAGTGTTTTACCAGCATTTCAGTAAAGCGTTCGTAACGGTCAAGCACAGCATGGGACGTTGTGCCTAACCGTATGATTGTGGCGATGGTTTCGTCAACGAGATGACGGAACCCTTGTTCATCAAATTTCATAGGGACTCCTTTCTGTGGTTGGTGACTTGCTATCACCTACACTATATCAGAAAGGATGAAGTAGCTTAGAATTAGACCGATACTTTTTGTTTAGCATGGCGATTTTACAGGCTTCATCACATATTTATCGGCATAACTAATTACCCGGCATTAAAAATAGATTTGGATAGCGAACCTGTCTTAAACAGGGCAAAGGCCAGCAGCACCGTATAGCCTGCTGTGCCCCAGATTGCGGCGTGTACGCTGCTGGAAGATGGGATGGATTGGACCAGCACCGCGTAAATCGCAACACAGATCAGGATAAGGAATCCCTGGAAG
>DVIY01000043.1 GCA_018710915.1 Candidatus Gallacutalibacter pullistercoris | reverse complement strand
GTAAAAAACGACATAATTCAATTATTTTTTCGAGAGGATAGTTTCGCCATCATTTCACCTTTTTTGATTATTTGTGAAAAAGCAAAAAACGCGCCATCAACTTTCGTTGACAGCGCGTACAAAATTCATCGGTTCAATTTTGTTGAAAGCTTACATCATAGAGCGATACAGAGCCTCGACGTCCTCCAAAGTGGGGTCTTTGGGGTTGCCGGGGGTGCAGGCATCGGCCATAGCAGACTCGGCCAGGAAACGAATATCCTCGTCCTTTACGCCGACCTCGCTGACCTTCTGCGGGATACCCACATCAATGCCCAGCTGACGGACAGCCTGTACAGCAGCCTTGCGGTATTCTTCCTGAGTCATGTTGTCAACGCCCTCGACACCCATAGCGCGGGCGATCTCGCGGTACTTCTCACCGGTGGACTCGGCATTGTACTCGAGAACGGTGGGCAGGATGGTAGCGCAAGCCACACCATGAGGCGTGTCATACAGAGCGCTCAGGGGGTGTGCCATGGAGTGGACGATACCCAGACCCACATTGGAAAAGCCCATGCCGGCGATGTACTGAGCGATAGCCATATCTTCGCGGCCGTCGATGTCGCCGGAAACAGACTTACGCAAGGAACGGGCGATCATCTCGATAGCCTTCAGGTGCAGCATATCGGTGAGTTCCCAGGCACCCTTGGTGATGTAGCCCTCGATAGCATGGGTCAAAGCGTCCATACCGGTAGCAGCGCACAGGCCCTTGGGCATGGAAGCGGACATCTCGGGGTCAACAATAGCCACAACAGGGATATCATGGGGGTCAACGCACACGAACTTGCGGCGCTTCTCCACGTCGGTGATGACATAGTTGATAGTGACTTCGGCAGCGGTGCCGGAAGTGGTGGAAATAGCAATGATGGGCAGGCAGGGCTTCTTGGTGTCAGCCACGCCTTCCAGAGAACGGACATCGGCAAACTCGGGGTTAGTCATGATGATACCGATAGCCTTACTGGTATCGATAACGCTGCCGCCGCCTACTGCTACGATGCAATCAGCTTCTTCTTTTTTGCAGATTTCCACGCCAGTCTGCACGTTCTCGATGGTGGGGTTGGCCTTGATATCGTCATATACGGTGTAGGGAATACCGGCGTCGTCCATGACCTTCATGACCTTGGTAGCCACATTAAACTTTACCAGGTCCTTGTCGGTAACCAGCAGCACCTTCTTCAGGCCGCGGGCCTGAACCTCGGTTGCCACATTGGAAATGGCGCCCTTGCCAAAATAGGAAGTCTCATTAAGGATAATTCTTGCCATTGGTAAACACTCCTTTATTAAAAATAACCTGAAAACTATGTAACAGGATTTGATAACTAGTTATATTGTAGCAGATTTTCTTAAAGAATACTAGAATAAATTCGCCCTGTTTTGTTACAATCTTCACTTTAAGAAGCGCTCGGGCAGGCTTACGTGGAAATCTTTTGCCAGATCTCGAAAATTATCCGGGGTAATGGTCTGGCGCTTGCCGCCCATGGAAAGTACCTTTACCAGAATCTCCGCCGATTTTTCCACCGTGTCCATCAGGCCAAAGGTAAGATCAAAATCCTCACCAGAACAGAACACACCATGATGCGCCCAGATCGCCACATCATATTTCTTCATCAATTCGCTGGTAGCAACGGCAATATCGCGGCCGCCGGGGACCATCCACGGTACCACGCCCACACCGTCAGGGAACACCACCGGGCACTCGGTAGCCATTTCCCACAGCTCCCGGGTAAACACCTCATCTTCCAGCGGCAGCACGAACGTCAACGCGATGACATTGGGAGTATGGGAGTGCAGGATTACCCGGTGTTTGCCGCCGGTAACCTGCTTTTTCACCTCATGGTTCATCAAATGGCTGGGCAGCTCGCTGGTGGGGCGTCCGCCTTTTTCCAATCCCCAAACGATGCGGTATTTAGCGCCAGTTTCGTCCAGCTCGATGATGGCGAAATTATCCTGCGGGGCCAGCGTCACATTCCGCAGGAACTTGCCGCTGCCGGTGACCATAAAATATTCACCGGCAAGACCCGGCACGCTGGTACCGATATCCTGCCACTCACCGGGTGTGCGGAAATAAGGGCGGGTCTCCTCCACTTCTTCCGGCTTCATGCGATAGGAAAAGTTTCCGCCGTTGCGCTCGTGCCAGCCCTTGGCCACGGCATCCTCGGTCAGGCGAATATATCCTTTGATGATTTCAACATCCAAAATACCCATTTATATCACGTTTCCTTTCTTCGGTAAAATCCAATCTTTTATGCACGCTCCGGCAGAATCTTTTCTTCATAGGAACGGACATCCTTGAGCCAATCCATACCTCTCGCTACCTGATGCCGCTGGCAGAACTCATTCCAGACATCCCCCACCGGGCACAGCTTCATTTCCTCTTCCCATGCCAGCAGGCCGGTGAAGTTCCCCTCGTCCTGCATAGCGCGCAGCTTCTCCCACGGGGTGAGCAGCGCGGTAAGCAATGCTTTCTGCATATTACGGACACCGATGACCCAAGCCGCTACCCGATTGATGCTGGCATCAAAGAAGTCCAGCCCGATGACTACCCGGTCAATGGCGTCACAGCGGACAATTTCAGCAGCAATTTCCTTCAAATCGTCGTTGTAGGAAACCACGTGGTCGCTGTCCCAGCGCATAGGGCGAGTAACGTGAAGGGCCACTTTATCGGCAAACAGCAGCATGGAAGGAATCTTGTCCGCCACATTCTCTGTGGGATGGAAATGGCCGTTATCCAGCAGACACAGAATTCCATTTTTCGCTGCGTAATTCATATAAAACTCGTGGGAGCCCACAGTAAAGGCCTCCACACCGATGCCGAATACCTTAGATTCCACGGCATCTATCACGCAATTCGAGTCCAGCTCTACGGAGTAGATTTCGTCCAGGGATTCCTTCAGACGGCGGCGGGGGCCCATACGGTCGGCAGGCACATCCTTGTAGCCGTCGGGAATCCAGATATTGCACAGGCTGGGGGTACCAAGCTCCCGGCCAAAATACTCAGCGATTTTACGGCAGGCAATACAGTGGTCAATCCAGAACCGGCGCACCTTTTCATCCGGGTGGGAAAGGGTCAGGTTATCGGCAGCCATCGGATAAGAGAACAGGGTGGGGTTAAAGTCCAGTCCCATTCCCCGCTCTTTGGCATACTGCACCCATGCTTCAAAATGGCGAGGCTCCAGCCGGTCGCGATCCACCTTTTCGTCGGTAATAGCATAGCTGGCGTGAAGGTTCAGCCGGTGGGTACCGGGAATATGGCGCAGAGCTTCGTCGAGATCGGCCATAAGCTCCTTGGGAGTACGGGCCTTACCGGGATAGTTGCCGGTAGAAGCAATCCCACCGGAAGCGCCGCCTGCGCCCTCAAATCCGGTGACATCATCCCCCTGCCAGCAGTGGATGGAAATATTCAGATTTGCCAATGCTTCCATAGCAGCTTCGGTATCGATGCCGATGGACGCGTAGATTTCTTTTGCAGATTCATAGCGGGTCATGGGAACTCCTCCTGTATGATAAAAATTCAAGCAGACCACAAACATTTATCCTTTATATCATCATACAATCAGAGATTTCGAAAAAACAGGACGCAGTCCGGGAAAGACTGCGTCCTTATTTGCATGAAGAACGATATTCTTTGGGACTCAGCCCGGTTTCTTTTTTAAAGATACGATAAAAATAACTGGTATTGTCATACCCAACAGCTGCGATGATATCCGATACAGACAGACTCGTTCGAGATAACAATTCCATTGCTTTTTGCAGGCGCTTCTGCTGCAAAAGTTCCTTAAAGGTCTTCCCCGCAGCGGCTTTCAGCAGTCGGCTGACCGTATAATCGGGCTGATTCAATTGTTCACTCAGCTCTGTCAGGGTTGCCTCACGATAGCGGGTTTCAATATAACGAAGCGCAGTAAGCACCAGCTTATTTTCGTACTGGTCAGGGGTATCCCCTTCCAATCGATCAGAAAACTCCAGCAGCTGTAAAAGCAAAACGCCCATGGTATACTGATTGATTTTCGTCCTGTTTTCCTGATGGAACAACTGCGACCAAATCATATTCTCTATCAGGTTCTGTACTGGTGTGACCCCTGCCAGCTTAAAATGCAGGTACTCCCCTTCATTTTCATCCTGACACAGCGCTCCCACCAGAAACCGGCCGATAACGCTGTCCTGTTCAATCATGGAAAAAGCTTCGTCAAAAAATTCCGGCAGCATCAGGAAATTCACTGCCACATCGTTTTCTCCGGCGGGCAGAATTTCGTGACAGGAATGCTGGTTCAGAAACAGCAAGTCCCCCTCTTCCAATAGAACTTTCTGTCCCGGTGATGACGCCCCCAGAATATGAGTGGTACTGCCGCTGCACATGTAAATTGCTTCCACATAATTATGCCGGTGCCGTGGAAAATGGACAAATCGCGTGTGCGTGCGGATGTCCATCAGCCGGCCCTTTTCCAACAGGCGCCGGCTGTCCATCGTAAATTCCCGGCCGGAAGTATAGCGCTTCCGGTCAATCTGATTTCCCTGCAAAATCTGACGCTCTTCATCGGTAATAGGGCGCAGCCGCTGCATCAGCTCTTCACACAGCATGTTCTATCCCCCGCTCAGACGGATTCATCCGGCTGCCAGCCTTTGCACACATCTACCCAACCGGCAGCATTCGAGAGGTTTTCCAGCTCTTCACAGGTCAGCTTGATAGCGGAATTGCCGCTGCCGCAGGCGGGGAACACCGTTTCGAACCGCCGCAGGGATTCATCAAGATATACTTGTACCCCCTCCGGATTGGCAAAGGGGCACACCCCACCTACCCCGTGGCCGGTCATGGGTTCCACCTCGTCAAAAGAGAGCATTTTCGCTTTAAAACCAAAGGCCTCACGGAACTTACGGTTGTCAATCTTGCCATCTCCTGCCGCTACCAGCAGCAGGCATCCTCCCTCCGGTGTTTTAAAAGAGAGAGTCTTGGCAATGCGGGCAGGCTGGGTATTCAAAGCCTGTGCTGCCAGTTCCACTGTAGCGCTGGAAACAGGGAACTCCAGAACATCCTGCTCCCTTCCACGTTCTTTCATATAAGCACGAACCGCCTCAATAGACATTTCTTACACCTTGCCTCTCATTTCCAGATACTCGTCAAAAGTAGTCATACGGTCAAACACGCCGCCTTCGGGCAGGATTTCAATAATCCGGTTGGCGACAGTCTGGGCAAACTCGTGGTCATGAGTGGCAAAGAGCACGATACCTTTAAAATCAATCAAACCGTTATTTACTGCGGTGATGGATTCCAAGTCCAGATGGTTGGTCGGCTGATCGAGCAGCAGCACATTGCTGCCGAACATCATCATGCGCGAGAGCATGCAGCGAACCTTTTCACCGCCGGAAAGCACATTTACGGGTTTATATACATCCTCACCAGAGAAGAGCATTTTGCCAAGGAACCCGCGGAGATAAGTTTCGGTGGTATCCTTAGAATACTGCTCCAGCCACTTGATAATGGATTCCTCATGGCCGTTAAAGTACTCGGAGTTGTCCTGCGGGAAATAGGACTGGCTGGTGGAAACACCCCACTTAAAGGAACCGGCATCGGGCTGCATTTCTTCCATCAAAATCTTGAACAGAGTGGGCACAGCAAACTCATTATCTGATACAAATGCGATTTTATCACCCTTATTTACACGGAAAGAAACATTGTCCAGCACTTTTACGCCGTCCACTGTCTTGGTCAGACCTTCTACCGTAAGAATTTCCTTACCCGGTTCCCGATCCATGGTAAAGCCCACATAGGGATACCGGCGGGAAGAGGCGGGCATTTCTTCAATCGTAATCTTGTCCAGCAGCTTTTTACGGGATGTTGCCTGCCGGGACTTGGATTTATTGGCAGAAAAGCGCTGAATAAAGTTTTGGAGTTCTTTAATCTTTTCCTCTGCCTTGCGGTTCTGGTCACGCATCATGCGCTGAATGAGCTGGCTGGATTCATACCAGAAATCGTAGTTACCCATATACATTTTAATCTTGGTGTAATCGATATCCACGATATGGGTACAGACGTTGTTGAGAAAATAGCGGTCATGGGACACCACGATAATGATGCCCTCATAGTCCATGAGGAAGCCTTCCAGCCAAGTGATGGAATGGATATCCAGACCGTTGGTGGGCTCGTCCAGCAGGATGATATCGGGCTGACCAAACAAAGCCCGGGCCAGCAGCACCTTCACCTTTTCGCTCTGGGTCAGGGTACTCATCAGGTTATAGAGAATCATGTTGTCGAGGCCAAGACCCTGCAGCAGTTTTCCTGCTTCAGTCTCAGCTTCCCACCCGTTCAGCTCGGCAAATTCGGCTTCCAGCTCAGCAGCGCGGTTGCCGTCCTCTTCAGAAAAGTCCTCTTTTTCATACAGAGCATCCTTCTCCTTGAGCACCTCATACAGCCGGGGATTTCCCTGCAAAATCGTCTCAAATACCGTGAACTCTTCATAGGCAAAGTGATCCTGCTTCAAAACCGACATGCGGCTTTGTGCATCGATCACGACTTCACCCTTGGTGGGTTCCAGTTCCCCTGAAAGGATCTTCAAAAACGTGGATTTACCCGCTCCGTTAGCGCCAATAACACCATAGCAGTTGCCGGGCTGGAACAGCAGGTTGACATGAGAGAAAAGGTTCTGGCCGTTAAAGCTCAGTCCCAGATCAGACACAGTAATCATCTATAAAAACCTCCAAATCATCATAAAAAATCAGGTGCAGAAAACATCTGCACCTGATTATAACATGTTTTTGTCCTATGAACAAACCCGTTTCCGGATTCCTGACTTTTTCCAGAAAAACGCTGTATTTACGGAGGCAGAACGCGGAAAATACAACAATATCACAACAGCCAGCCGATTACTCTCCGCACTCCAGCTCAAACACACGTGCACAGATCGGAGCGGGAAGATCGACCGTCAGGGTGCCCGCAGCAGAATTCCAGTGGAAACGTGTATCCGGGTCAGCTTCGGGATATGCACAGCGCACCTTAACATCTTCGCATCCCTTCAGATGACGCAGCGGCAGGACACACTGGCTTTCAGAAGCGTTGCGGCGCCATACGGCCAGATAGGTTTTTTTGCCTGCTTTCAGTCCCATGCTTACCCAGGTATCTGCAAACTGAGAAAGACCCAGTGGCCAGAACGGCAGCGCATTCTTGATATCCTGCCGGATTGTCTTATAGTAATCCAGTGCTTCCTTCACCAGCTGGAACCGCTCTTCGCTGATATTCGCCAGATGACCACTCTGATGGATGCGCATGAGCACAGCGTTTACCATATTGAAGATTGCTTCTTCACGATTGCCGCCATTCATGGGATAACTCCAGATCGCAGACTGTTCAGGGGTCAAACCTGCCGGAGCGTTGGCTGCAATCGTAGCGTAATGCAGATAATCTTCCTGGTCACTGGTAGACTGGATGCTGTAACGGCTGAGCATTGCATAGTCGATACGCAGTCCGCCGGAAGAGCAGTTTTCAATAATCAAATCGGGATACCGTGCAAAAACAGAATCCAGCCATGCCAGATAGGCACGCTCATGACCCAGCAGGCCGTCGCCCACACTGTCGGCGTTAAGCTCTGTACCGATACCCGGCTCGATATTGTAGTCCATCTTGATATATCCTACATGGTACTGGTTTACCAGCCGGTCAATTACCTCATTTGCATGGGCAATTACTTCCGGATTGCGGAAGTCGAGCTGCCAGCGGCTGCGGTCGTGCACCTTTTTGCCGTGGCGGGTAAAGAACCAATCGGGATGTACACGGGCCGCCTTGGGGCACTTGATTCCCATTACTTCAATCTCCAGCCAGACACCGGGAATCATTCCCTTTGCACGAATTGCGTCCATGACTTCTTCTAGACCATTGGGGAAACGCTCATAGCTGGGCAGCCACTCGCCCACGTTATCCCACCAGAATCCGGCGGAGTACCACCCGGCATCCACGCAGAAATATTCGCAGCCGGCACGGGCAGCGGCATCAATCAGCGGCCATTCCTTTTCAGATGTGGGATTTCCCCACAGGCAGTTCATGTAATCGTTGAAAATTACGCACAGCCTTTCGTTGTCCTCGTTTTTGCGGCGGATTGCGCGGCGGTACCGGGTCAACTCACCCATTGCTTCGTCAAATTCGCCCAGCGTGCTTCCCACGCTGACCGGTACAGTGACAAAGGTCTCGCCGGGCTTCAAGTTCTTCCACCAGTGAGATTCTGTCTCGGTAGGGCCGCTGAGCTGCAAATAAAAATGCCCTTCCTGGTCACTGATCTCCCAATGCCAGCTGCCGTTATGCTCAATTTGCCAGAACAGGTTGGATTTTGTCTCACGATTGGCGAGGTATCCCATCGGCAGATATTCTTTGGTAGACCAGTTACCGGTATTGGTAGCGCCGATCACTTTGGAAGAACGCTGTGTCTCCACTGGCTGAGACTGTGCAAGGCCAAGCTGCGGGAAGCTATAACGTTCCCACTGCATCTCACGCTGCCAGGAATTATGGGGAATCCAGACTTCCATTTTTTCATCACGGGGAAGCAGGCCTTCCTTTTCAATACCCGTCAAAGCAAAAGAAGAAACATACTCCAGGCCCTGTGCTTCTTCACCCACATTCTTCACTTCTGTCCAGGAGCGAACCACTGAAATACCGTCAAAGAACTGAAAATGACTAATAACGTCCAGGCCAGTCTCTTCATCGAAAGTCACGATTTCCAGCTTGCGGCCTTTCTCGTTGCGATAGTCATTATGGGTACGGTATTTCAAACGATATCCGGGAGCTGTCACGATATACTTGGTACCGTGCCGCTCGCCGGGACGATCCAGCCCAGACACCATCACTTCTACCAGACGAAATCCCAGCCAGCCATTTTGGGCAGTAATATCCTCTTCATGAAACGGCAACGCTGAAAAATGGAGCAATTTCACTTCATTTTCATCGGTAACGGCAAACACCATATTCAGCCCGTTTTCATTGATTATATATTTTTTCATCACACTCTTCCTCCCGGTACATTCTCATAATTTAAAGTGGATATCTTGCATTATACCGGTACTATCCGCAAATATAATTCTATAATAGAATGATAAAAAAGCTGCAAAAATTGTGCAGACAGGTCAAAATCGTACAATACAACTTTACCACGCAATCTCCATTCCGTCGTGACACAGCGTTACCGAAAACGGCAGGTCTTGCTTCTCAAACCACTCGCGCAGCCCTGTGCTTCCTACCGTATAATGGTTAATGTGGGTCAGGTAGACGCGTGTACTGGAAGAAAGAACTCCTCGTTTCAACAGCTCGTGTAGCAGGGCAGTACAGCTAAAAGCATCCAGATGACCGTTCGGGTGCTCCCCTCGCCCCTGTGTCAATCCAAATGTGCACTCACTAATCAGGATTTCCAGCGGGCCATGTACAGCCGTTTCCTGTTCCAATCTCTGGAAAGTCTCCTCCAAATACCAGCCGGTATCCAGCCCATAGTACATGGTTTTCCCGTCTTGGCGCCGGAGCAGGAAGTTTGCGCTGTTTTCCCCCATATTGCCAATATGATTTCCAGGCAAGGGTGTGACCTGCCAATCATCCATCTGTACCGTTTGAAAATAGTCCAGTTTTCGGAAAGAGATGATCCCCTCTTCCTCCATCTGCGGCACACGTCCCTTGCAAATTTGGGAGTTCTTTCGGAAAAAATCAGCAATTTCAAAGGCTTTTCCTGTCAAATACAATTCCAGAGGGCCTTCCCTGCGCACGCGCGCCATATTTCTCACATTCATCAGCATGTAAGCAAGGTGGTCTTCGTGCGTATGGGTAAAAAGTACTCGTTTCAGCTTCACAAAATCGCCGTATTCCACTGCCTGCTGAAAAAAATCCGCGCCCATATCAATACAGGTTTCCTCATCCAGTCGAAACATGGTGCGCCGACGAATTTCCTTTCCACCCGCTTGCCGGGCATACCGGCAGGCTTCACAATCACAAAATGGGCTGGGAATCCCTTCCGCAGCTCCGGTTCCCAAAAAACGCATGCTATTTCCTCCCTGTTTCTATCTCACATAAACCAGGTGTCAGGACAGGTCGAACTGACGCCAATCGCTCCGGCCTGTAAAGCAGAAGTGATGTCCTTTTTATCCAGCACCAGCCCGCTGGCGATGACGGGGACACGGCTTTTAGAACAAATCGTTTCAATAATGCGAGGCATCACTCCCGGCAGAATCTCTACAATATCCGGTGGTGCAGTATCCAGCTGCCGGAAGGTGTTTTCAAGTGCTCTCGAGTCGATAATGAAAAAACGCTGGATTGCGAGCAGCCCGTTTTGACGCGCATAACGGATGACATTGGGACGGGTGCTGATAATTCCGTCCGCTTCTGTATTGCTTCGGATAAAATCAACGGATGATTCCCGGGGACTCATGCCGTCTACCAAATCGAGATGAACGACTGCCCGTTTTCCGGCAGCATGAATTTGCGCGACGATTTCGCCAATATCACAGAGCGTACCATATAAGATGAAGACTACCTGACATTCCGATTGCAGGCAGCGCCTTAGCCCGGCATCATCTTTTACAGCAGCGATTACCGGAGAATCGTCGAGAAGACGGCGAAATTCCCGATTTTGTTCCGTCCGTGTCATGCCAATTCCTCCAGAATTTCAGTCAGATCTTCCAGTGAACGACAGACAATATCAGGTTGTGTGGGACTATTTTTCAAATCTTCCAACTTGGTTTCACCACTGAGCACAAGAATAGAAGTGACCTCTGTGCCTTCGGCCACCTTAATATCTGTATACAGCCGGTCACCAACAACGGCCAACTCGTTTTCACGGCAGCCGGTATGAGATAACAGGTATTGCAGGGTATAGCGGGAAGGTTTTCCGAAAAATTCCGGCATAACACCGGTAGACGCGTGAATCAGGGCTGCCATAGAACCGCAGTCCGGAATGAACCCATCTTCTACTGGACAGTTCAAGTCGGGATTGACACCATAAATGGGTTTGCCTTCCCGTACAAAACGGCACGCTTTTGACAGCTTCTCATAGGTGAGGGTGGTATCAAACCCCAAAACAACCAAATCGGGTTCACTGTTTGTCAAAGGAATCCCACCCAAACGAAAGGCTTCTTCCAAATCCGGAGTCCCAACCAGATAAACTGACTTTCCCGGACAATTGTGGTTTAGCCAGTCGATGATGACACCATTGGAAATCAGCATTTTCTCTTCACGCACCGGAATTCCCATGCGCTCCAATTTTTGCAGATAAGCCGCAGCGTTTTTCGAACTGTTGTTAGTAAAATAGCAGTATTCACGCCCACTGCGGGTTACTGCTTGTAAAAACGCCGGTGTATACGGAAATAACCGGTTCCCCAGATAAATGGTCCCATCCATATCCAACACAAAACATCGGATTTTTTGCAGTTTCTCTCGGAGTTCTT
>DVIY01000042.1 GCA_018710915.1 Candidatus Gallacutalibacter pullistercoris | reverse complement strand
GCATGAAGGAAATGTCGGAAAACGGCGCGTGGGCCATGCTTGCCGCGATGGGCGCCAAGAAAGCGATGGCGGCGTTCAGCGAAGTCCAGCGGCGCTCCTTTGAAAAGTATGAGCGGGCGGAGAACTACCGGAAGTACGCCATCAAGCGCCGGGATACGAAATACATCTCGGCCGCCTTAAAGGAAGCCCGCCCGATGATCCAGATTGAACAGCGCGTCCTGGATGCGGATGAGTTTTTACTGAACCTGCCGTCCGGCACCTGCGATCTGAGGACGGGGACTGTTCGGGAACACAACGCCCAGGACTATATCACGAAGCAGACGGCGGTGGATCCGTCCGGAGACGGCATGGATGTCTGGGAGGACGCCCTCCAGACCTTCTTCCAGGGGGACGCCGACCTGATCCGCTATGTGCAGGAGATCGTGGGGCTTGCCGCCATCGGCAAGGTCTACATTGAAGCGTTGGTCATTGCCTATGGCGAGGGCAGGAACGGCAAATCCACCTTCTGGAACACCATCGCCCGTGTGCTTGGCACCTACTCCGGCAATATGTCCGCAGACACCCTGACCGTGGGCTGCAAGCGCAACGTGAAGCCGGAACTGGCGGAAGCCAAGGGCAAGCGGATGATCATCGCCGCCGAGCTGGAGGAGGGGATGCGCCTGAACACCTCCAATGTCAAGCAGCTCTGCTCCACAGATGAGATCTATGCGGAGAAAAAGTACAAGGCGCCGTTCTCCTATGTCCCCACCCACACGCTGGTGCTGTACACCAACCATCTGCCAAGGGTCGGGGCCATTGACCAGGGTACCTGGCGGCGGCTCATCGTGATCCCCTTCAACGCCAAGATCGAGGGCAAAGCTGACATCAAGAACTATTCGGACTTCCTGTTCAAGATGGCGGGCGGCGCAGTCCTTCAGTGGATTATCGAGGGTGCAAAGCGCGTCATTGCCGGCGATTACAAAATCGTCCAGCCCAGAGTGGTGCAGGCCGCCATCCAGAAATACAAGGAAAACAACGACTGGCTGTCCCACTTCCTGGATGACTGCTGCGAAATCGATCCGTCCTATGAAGCAAAATCCGGCGAGGTTTACAACACTTATCGCAGCTATTGCAATCAGATGGGCGAGTATGCGCGAAGCACCACGGATTTTTACACTGCCATTGAGGCGGCGGATTTCACGCGCCACAAGACGAAAAAAGGAATGCTGATTCATGGATTCCGCTTGAAACCTGAGTTTGAGTAAGCAGAAAGTGTGAAGGTGACGGTCGGTGACAGTCTTTCCCTAAAGTCCTCTAAGGACAAGAAAAAATAACATATATAAAGAAAGCGTGGGAGGACTGTCATAGACCGTCACCAGAAGGAGGTCTTATGAGAGAGAAAACCATCGAACAAAAGCTGGTCAAGGCGGTTAAGGCCAAAGGCGGGATTGCGCCGAAGTTCGTGTCACCAGGATTTTCCGGGGTTCCCGACCGCCTTATCCTATTGCCGGATGGGAAATGCGGCTTCGTGGAAGTCAAGACCCCTGGCAGGAAACCACGGCCGCTGCAGGAGTCAAGGATACGGCTTTTGCGGCGGTTGGGATTCCTGGCATTCGTTCTGGACGACGAGAGCGAGATTCCCCACATCCTTTCTGAGATCGGAGGTGACAGCGGTGGAGTTTAAACCGCACGATTATCAGCAGTACGCCATTGAGTATATCGAAACGCACGAGATTGCCGCCATTCTGCTTGACATGGGCCTTGGCAAGACAGCCATCACGCTGACGGCATTGTACGACCTGCTGTTCGACTACTTCGAGATTACCCGCGTCCTGGTGATCGCGCCGCTGCGGGTAGCGAGGAATACCTGGCCCCAGGAGATCGAAAAGTGGGATCATCTGAAGGATGTCCGCTATTCCGTGGCGGTCGGTACCGAAAAGGAACGGCTGGAGGCATTCCGCAGGGATGCGGACATTTACATCATCAACCGGGAGAACGTCCAATGGATGGTGGAGAATGTCCCCTTTGAATTTGACGCCATCGTGGTGGACGAGCTTTCGTCCTTCAAAAACTGGAACAGCAAGCGGTTCAAATCGCTGATGAAGGTGCGCCCCAGGGCAAAGCGCGTCATCGGCCTTACGGGTACCCCGTCCGGGAACGGGCTGATGGACCTGTTCGCCGAGTTCAAGGTGCTGGATATGGGACAGCGGCTGGGGCGGTTTATCACCAAGTACCGCCAGGAATATTTCCAGCCGAACCGGATGAATGGGCAGGTGGTGTATTCCTACAAGCCCCTGCCGGGAGCGGAGAAACGGATTTATGACAAGATCTCCGATATCACCATCTCCATGAAAGCCGCCGACCACCTCAAGATGCCGGAACTTGTAAACAGCGAGTACCGGGTGTACATGGAGGAGTCGGAACGAGCCATTTATGATGAGATGTGCGAGGATCTGGCGGCACAGCTTGATAAGGGCGAGGTAACGGCGGCAAATGCCGGAGTACTGTCCGGGAAACTCTGTCAGATGGCAAACGGGGCGGTCTATACGGATAACGGGGATGTGGAACATATGCTATTCTAAAAAGAGCGATTTCCTTTTCAAAAATGTGAAAATACCTCTATCCTATTTCTACAAGATTTTGAATGACTACTTTGAGACCGGTGAGATTGATGTCTATCAGAAAAAACTACTGGACGGCATATCAAAGGTGAATATTACTCCCTACATGGAACACATTTTTGCGGAGCTTAAAGACTTTACGCAATATCGTGGCGGGTTGGGATACCTGTTTCTGGAAAGCAAGGTCTTTGAGTTGCTGTCGGTATATTTGAGCGAGGTCCTGGAGCTGAGTATTCTCGCATCAACCTATGTTGCAATTTCCAGAAGTGACCGGGATTCCATCATAGAGGCAAAGAGAATTATTGACAGTCAGCTCGCTCTGGCTCCGAGCTGTGGGGAATTGGCGCGGCAGGTCAATATAAGCACTTCAAAATTGACAAAGGGCTTTTCCTCCCTGTTCGGAACATCAGTTCATGCGTATATCATCGACCAACGGCTTGAAAAGGCGGCAAGCCTACTGTTAGAAAGCAATTTGAATGTCAGCCAGGTGGCTATGCTGGTGGGATATTCAAAAGCGAGCAATTTTGCGGCAGCGTTCAAAAGGAAATACGGAGTGAATCCAAAAAGCTATAAAGCAGAAGTTACGATTGGATAAACGCAAAAATACTGATTTTGGGTAGAATAAAATTGGTTTTGGGTTGGAATCGTGGGCGCAAATTGCTATTATAAGTGGTGTGGTTAGATAAAGCTAACCACACCACATTTTTATTTTCTCAGAGATAAGGAGGATACTGGTATGAGTTCCCAGAAAAAAAGTTCCCGGCTTGAGGGAAAAGATTTAATTACTATCGGCATCTACACCGTCATCTATGTTGTTATTGTCATGCTGGTGGCGATGCTTGGCTTCATCCCCGTTTTTATTCCACTGATGGCAGTACTATGCCCTTTGATTGGCGGCATCCCCTATATGCTGTATGTTACAAAGGCTAAAAAATTCGGGATGACTGCAATCATGGGTTTCCTGATCGGCCTGGTCATGGTGTTCTTTGGCAACGGCTATCTTACTATGGTAACTGGTCTCGTTGGCGGCCTGTTGGCTGATGTGATCCTGAAAAAGGCGGACTACAAGAGTGCGAAAAGTACAGTCCTTTCCTGCGGTGTGTTCAGCATTTGGGTGTTTGGCAACTTTGCTCCCATTTTCCTGAACCGTGAAAGCTATATGGTAATGCTGACCGAAGGATACGGCGCTGAATATGCAGCTACTCTTAATACATAAGTTGCGATAAAGT
>DVIY01000041.1 GCA_018710915.1 Candidatus Gallacutalibacter pullistercoris | reverse complement strand
AAAACTTGCTGCTTTCTTTAAATCTCTCGCTGTACAAGATGTTTGACAAACCTACAAGCTTTGATGTTTTCAAATAAAATTTAAATATTTTAAGCAAAAACTTTGTTGATTAATGCAACAAATCTCCCTCTTTGCATGATGCAAAAAGGGAGGTGATTTTTAGGAAAGACTCCCGGTTACCCAGCAAAAAAGCAACAATACTACCAGAAATCCCAGATTATACAAAGTAAACTGCAGCAGGTATTTCCCGCCCTTGGCCCCCGGCATCCGGGAATACAGCCGGAAGGAAATCAGGCTGGCAAGGGAGGCAATGAGGGTACCCAGGCCGCCGATATTGGTGCCCAGCAGCAGCGCCCGCCCATTTTCCGTAAAGGAGGAGAGCATCACCGCTGCGGGCACATTGCTGATGACCTGGCTCACCAGTACCGACGCAATAACCTCCCGGCCATTTAACAGCCAGGAAACCCATTCCTGCACTGCCGGGACCTGCCGGATATTCCCTACGAACACAAAGAAGCACACAAAGGTCAAAAGCAGGCTGTAATCCACCCGCAAAAGGATTTTCCAGTTGGAGATAAGCATGGCAACAATTACCAGAAGGGTGAGCCAAAGCACGTCCAGCACCCGGAATACGGTAAGGAGGCAGCAAACAAAGAGCACTGCATAGAGCACCGCCCGCCATTTGCACATAGGTGCTTCTTCCCCGGGGAACCGCACCGTCATGCTGTGGTCCTTAAGGAAGAATACCCCCACCGCCAGCAGCACCAGGCTGATGAGCCCCAGAGGTACCATGGCGGAGAAAAACTCCCCCAGGCCCATTTCATACTGGGCATAGAGGAACAGGTTTTGCGGGTTCCCCACCGGGGTCATCATGCTTCCCAGGTTGGCGGCGATGGTTTGCAGCACCACCACCGGGATTACCTGTTTTGGGGAAGCCTGCTGTAAAATGGAGATGGTCAAAGGTACAAAGGTGAGGAGCGCCACGTCGTTGGTGATGAACATGGAGCTGAAAAAGCACAGCGCCACCAGTACGCCCGATACCATACGCACGCCGGAGGCCTTTTGGGTCATGACCCGGGACAGCCTTCGGAACAGCCCCAGCTGGGTAAACCCCGCCACCACCGCCATGAGGCAGAACAGCAGCCCCAGCACATGGCCGTCCAGATACCCTATGTAGTCCAAAGAAGGCGGCACCGCCGCCATGGAAGCAATGGCGCACACCGCCGCGATAAGGAGCACCGCTTCCTTTTTCATAAAGGCAAATACTTTTCCCGCTGCCTCACTCTTCATGGTTTGACACCTCCTGTTTTTTCTTCCCTTCCCGCTCCATGGCTTCCTTTTTGGAAAAGGCGCAGCCGCAATAATCCTGCCGGTACAGGCCGTATTCCCCCGACAGCACGATGGAGCGCTTATAGCCCTCTTTTTTCTTAAAGTCCCCGGGGAGCCACTTCACCCCGTATTTTTCCCCCATGGCTTCGCCAATTTCGTTGAGCTTCTGGGCGTTTTTTAAGGGGCTGATGGAAAGGGTGGTGGTGAAATAATCGAAGCCCCCCTCTTTGGCGGCTTTGGCTGCGTCCTCCAGCCGCAGGGCAAAACAGGCAAAGCACCGCTCGCCCCCCTCAGGAATCCACTCGAGGCCCTTCACCGCTTCATAAAAGGCGGCAGGCTCATAGCCGGGGCTTTGCAGGCTGGCTTTGTGCTCCATGGGCATGGCCTCTATGAGACGGGCCTGTTCCGCAAGGCGTTTTTGGTATTCCCCCGCCGGGCTGATATTGGGATTAAAATACCGCACCGTGATTTCAAAATACTGGGACAGATATTCCAGCACATAGCTGCTGCATGGGGCGCAGCAGCTATGGAGCAGCAGCCGGGGCGCTTTCCCGTCTAAACGGCCCAGCACCTGTTCCAGCTCCTTTTGGTAATTGCGTTTCATGAGTTTCCCTCCAAAGAAAAGGTTTGCCTACTTACTACTGTATCTTGCTTCTATTTTCCCAACAGAAAAACAGAAATTGTCTTGTATCAGGAACGGGGAAGGGGCTTTTTTCTTGCAAAAAGCCCCCTCTTGCAAAATATTCCCCCGGAATATTTTGCAATTCACCCCCGAAAATGCGCCTTTCAAGTTTTTTGGGGTTCGCCCATTGCGATGGGCGACGCAAAGGGGCGCTGCCCCTTTGGATTCCCCGCAACCTTTTGAAAAAGGTTGACGAAAACTTTACATTCACGGGGCCACAAGTGCAAATTTTGCAGTTGCTACCACGCGAAGCCGTCTTATTTTTTATCCTTCTCCAGCGCCGCTTGCAACGCCGCCGCAAAGGCGCTCTGTCCCGCTGGCTCCTGTTTATTCTGGTTGGCAAGATATCGACGCACATCCTGCTTGGAAGCTCCGCCTTTAGTTTCCTTTTTTCGCTGGGCAAAATGGCTCTCCTTTTCCCGGTAGCCGCACCGGCACACGAAAATTTTATTCTCCCCTTCCCCAAACAGCTCCATTTTCTTATGGCAGTTGGGGCACCGGGCATTGGTTTCCCGGCTCACGGTACGGCGATAGCCGCACTCCCGGTCTTGACACACCAGCATTTTGCCGTGCTTGCCCTTTACCGAAAGCAGCCGCTTGCCGCACTCTGGACAAATTTCGTTAGTCAGGTTGTCGTGCTGGTACTGTGCCTCGCTGTTCTTCACATCCTCCACTAAATGGGAGGCATAACTGCGGATCTCCCCGATAAACTGCTTCCGGGTGTCCTTGCCTTTGCTGATGGCTTCCAGCCGCTGTTCCCATTTGGCGGTGAGCAAAGGCTCCCGCAAATCCTCCGGCGCAAGGGAGATGAGCTGGGTACCCTTGGAGGTGGGCACCAAAGAGTTCCCCCGTTTCTCCATATAGAAGGAAGAAAATAGCTTTTCAATGATGTCCGCACGGGTGGCGGGGGTACCCAGGCCGCCGCCCAGATAGCCCTTCATCTCCTTATCGGATACATAGGCGGAGGGGTTTTCCATGGCGGAGAGCAAGGTTGCCTCCGTATACCGTGCCGGGGGCTGGGTCTTGCAGGCTTTCAGCTGGAAATTCTTCAGAGGGAAAGTTTGCCCCTTTTCCAAGGGCGGCAGGGATTGTTCCTCCTGCTCCTCCTCGTCACGGAGCTGCTCGGCCCGTTTCCATCCCAGATTCAGCTCCGCCCGTCCGGCGGCGGTGAAACGCTGTCCCTCGCAGGTGAGGACAGCTTTCAACGATTCATACTCGTAATTGGGGAAAAAGCAGGCCAAGAACCGCCGTACTACCAGCCAATAAATGCGCTTTTCCTCGTTGTTCATGGCTTCCAAATCCGCCGGTTCCTCGGTGGGGATGATGGCGTGGTGGTCGCTGACCTTGGCGTCGTTGACGCAGGCTTTGCAGATAGGCCGCTTCTCCCGGAGCACTTCCCGGGCAATGGGGGCATATTCTCCCCGGGCCACCGCCTGCACCCGCTCTGTGAGGGTGGGGACGATGTCCGCCGTCAGATACCGGGAATCGGTGCGGGGATAGGTCAGGGCTTTATATCGCTCATACAGGCTCTGCATCACGTTCAACGTCTGCTTGGGGCTCATCTGGTACAGCCGATTGGCGTCCCGCTGTAACTCGGTGAGGTCATAGAGCATAGGCGGCGGGGTGGACTTTTTCGTCCGTTTGACTTCCTGCACCGTGGCGGTTTTTCCCTTTACCAGTGCCAGCAGCTTGTCGGCCTTTTCCTTGTCAAAAATACCGGTTTGGCCCTTTTCGTCCTGCCAGGTGACGAAAAACCGCCCGGCATCGGCCCGCAGCTGCCAATACTCCCGGGGGACAAATTTCCGGATTTCTTCCTCCCGGCGCACCAGCAATGCCAATGTCGGTGTTTGCACCCGCCCGGCGGAGAGCTGGGCGTTAAATTTACAGGTGAGGGCGCGGGTTACGTTGAGCCCCACCAGCCAGTCGGCTTCAGCCCTTGCCTGTGCAGACTGGTACAGGTTCCAGTATTCCTTCCCATCCCGAAGATGGGCAAACCCGTCCCGGATGGCCTTATCCGTCTGGGAAGAAATCCACAGACGGCGGATGGGCTTGTGGAAACCGGCCTTTTCCAAAATCCACCGGGCCACCAGCTCCCCTTCCCGGCCTGCATCGGTGGCGATAACCAGGGAATCCACCTGGGGGTCATGGAGGCACTTTTTTACCACGCTGTACTGCTTGGCGGTTTGGGGGATGACCTTTAGTTCCATTTTCGGCGGCAGCATGGGCAAAGTGTCCATGCTCCACTGCTGATACTGCTTGCCGTAATGCTCCGGGTCCTCCAGCTCTACCAGATGCCCCAGCGCCCAGGTAACAATATAATTCGCCCCTGATAAAAAGCCATTGCCGCCCTGACGGCATCCCAGTACCCGGGCAATCTCACGCCCTACTGAGGGCTTTTCTGCCAAAACCAGTGTTTTTCCCATGGTGTGATTTCCTTTCCGGTATAATATCTGCTATAATAAAAAAGCTGTTATTTCCCACTGCAAGTACGCTGGCGAACTGCCTCATAGAACATCACGGTTGCTGCACATCCCACGTTAAAAGAGGAAGCCGACGAGGTTTCTGCCATGGGAATCGTGACCAGACGGTCGCAGCTCTCTTTAAAAGCACGGCACAAACCGTCTGTCTCATTGCCAATCATAAACAGCAGCGGCCCGGAAAGCCCCGCGTTATAGATCGGGTATTCCTTATGCGCAGTGGTACCAATGGTCTGGAACCCCGGATACTGTTTTTTCATGTCTGCCAGGAAAGCATCCAGTTTTGGGATATCGGGAACCCGGATTACCGGTACATTGAAGAAGGAACCCATAGAAGAAACTACTACTTCGGGGTCATAGAGATCCACGCCGTGTCCGGTAAGGATCAGTCCCTCTACTCCCAACGCATCGCAGGAACGGATAATTGTCCCCAGATTCCCTTTGTTGGAAGGCCGGTCAAAAAGGGCCAACAAGGGATTTTCAGAAAGATGGAACTGTTCGAAAGAGTCTGGCCGCATTTTAATGACCGCCATCAATTCTGAAGCATCTGCCTTTCCGCTGAGTTCTGCCATCAGAGCTGCGGAAAGCTCATAATTCACCTGTGTATGTACAGATTTCAGCGTTTCCACTGCCCAATTGGACAGGGGCTTTTCAGGGGTGTATAAAAATGAAACAATTTCCCAGTGATTATGAATTGCTTCGTTGAT
>DVIY01000040.1 GCA_018710915.1 Candidatus Gallacutalibacter pullistercoris | reverse complement strand
TTAATGGTGAAGGAAGAATCATTTGTAACATTAATGACAGAACCGGCATTCATATAAATGGCATTACGGCTTCCAGTTGCACCACTGTCCACGGTAAATGTTACTTTAGCACCGTTGGTTACATTCATCGTACCACTCAGGGATAGCATCAGCCAAGGAGAGGTACCCACTTCGGAATTCCATTCCACCTCAACGCCAGCACCGTCAAAAGTTAAAACACGGGTAGAATCACCCAAGCCAAAGCACATCCAACCTTCTCCGTTACTGGTGAGTTGTTTATTGATAGAAATTTTGCCGTTGCCGGTAAAAGTCAGCGTCTTATTGAATCCCTTGGTCAGTTCACAGTCTGTAAGCAATTCAATGGTTGCCCCTTCGTCTGCCTTTTCGACCGCCTCATCCAGCGTGGCATATTCCGTATCTCCAATTTTCGCCACAGATCCTTCCACCGGTGCGCCCAATACGCTGACAGGCAGCATGGCTACCACCATGGCTGCCGCCAGGACCCAGGACATCAACTTTTTCATTGCCTTCTTTTTCATGGTTGTTCTTACCTGCCTTTCATTACTTTTATCAGTTTTTCTACAATAAAAGCATCTCAAAAAGGTGCTTTATTATTTTAAAAGTAAAAGAAAATCAAAGATAAAAAGCTTATTTATGGATCCACATTTCTTTTTGTTAAGTATTTATCAATATTGATAAATTATTTCTAACAGAAACAGTATTTGGTATTAATTTTATAATATCACCTAATCTTACAAATTTCAACACTTTTTTCAATTTTTGTATGCAAAAATTATAGTCGATTTTTAAAAAATTGTATAAAAAAGCCCCCACTCCCGGGCCCAGGAGTGGGGGCAAAACTTATGCGGTTCTCTCGAAAGGAAGATTACTTTGCTCTCTTCTCTTTAACAGCAGCCTGTGCAGCAGCCAGACGTGCAATCGGCACGCGGAAGGGAGAGCAGGAAACATAGTTCAGGCCGACGTTATGGCAGAACTCAACGGAGGTCGGGTCGCCGCCATGCTCGCCGCAGATGCCCAAGTGGATGTCAGGACGGGTGGAGCGGCCCAGTTCAGCAGCCATCTTCACCAGCTTGCCAACACCCTTCTGGTCCAGGTGAGCGAAGGGATCGGACTCATAAATCTTGTTCTCATAGTAGTAATCCAGGAACTTGCCAGCGTCGTCACGGCTGAAGCCGAAGGTCATCTGGGTCAGGTCGTTGGTACCGAAGCTGAAGAACTCGGCTTCGGTAGCGATCTCGTCAGCAGTCAGAGCTGCACGCGGGATCTCGATCATGGTACCGACTTCATACTTCATATCCAGGCCGGACTCTGCGATAATCTTGTCAGCGGTGGAGGTCACAACATCCTTCACGAACTTGAGCTCCTTGACTTCGCCAACCAGCGGGATCATGATGAGAGGCTTCACCATGGTGCCGGTCTTCTTGCTGACGTTAACGGCAGCATTGATGACGGCAGTGGTCTGCATCTCAGCGATCTCGGGATAGGAAACAGCCAGACGGCAGCCGCGGTGACCCATCATGGGGTTGAACTCATGCAGGCTTGCGATGACGTTCTTCAGCTCGTCAACGGTGATGCCCAGGTCGGCAGCCAGCTCAACGATGTCCTCTTCCTTGGTGGGCAGGAACTCGTGCAGCGGGGGATCCAGGTAACGGATGGTTACCGGACGGCCTTCCATCACTTCATACAGAGCCTCGAAGTCGCCCTGCTGGTAAGGCAGAACCTTCGCCAGAGCAGCCTTGCGGGTCTCAACATCCTTTGCAACGATCATCTCGCGGACAGCCTTGATACGCTCGCCCTCGAAGAACATGTGCTCGGTACGGCACAGGCCGATACCTTCAGCGCCAAAGTCGCGGGCCTGCTTGGCATCGCGAGGAGTATCAGCGTTGGTATAAACCTGCAGCTTGCGGAATTTATCTGCCCAGCCCATGAAGCGGCCGAAGTCGCCGGAGATGGAAGCAGGGGCAGTCGGGATAGCCTCACCATAGATGTTACCGGTGGAGCCATCAATGGAGATGTAGTCGCCCTCATGGTATTCTTTACCAGCCAGGGTGAACAGCTTGTTTTCGTAATCAACAGTAATTTCGCCGCAGCCGGATACGCAGCAGGTACCCATACCACGTGCAACAACAGCAGCATGAGAGGTCATACCGCCGCGCACGGTCAGGATGCCCTGTGCAACCTGCATGCCCTCGATGTCTTCGGGAGAAGTCTCCAGACGAACCAGAACAACCTTCTCGCCTCTCTCGTGCCACTCTTTAGCGTCTTCAGCGGTGAAGACAACCTTACCGCAGGCAGCTCCGGGGGAAGCAGCCAGGCCCTTGCCGACAACTTCAGCCTTCTTCACAGCCTCAGCGTCAAACTGGGGATGCAGCAGGGAGTCGAGCTGCTTTGGCTCAACGCGCAGAACTGCCTCTTCCTCATCGATCATGCCCTCGTCCACCAGGTCGACAGCGATCTTCAGAGCAGCAGCAGCGGTACGCTTGCCGTTACGGGTCTGCAGCATGTAGAGCTTGCCATTTTCAATGGTGAACTCCATGTCCTGCATATCCTTGTAGTGCTTCTCAAGGCGGTTAGCAATGTCAGCGAACTGAGCATACACTTCGGGCATCTGCTCCTCAAGGTGAGCGATGGGGGAAGGAGTACGAACGCCGGCAACCACGTCTTCGCCCTGAGCGTTGATCAGGTACTCACCGAAGAGCTTACGCTCGCCGGTTGCGGGGTTACGGGTAAATGCAACGCCGGTACCGGAATTGTCACCGGAGTTACCGAATACCATTGCCTGCACGTTAACAGCGGTACCCCAGTCGTAGGGGATCTCGTTCATGCGGCGGTATACGTTTGCGCGGGGGTTGTCCCAGGAACGGAACACAGCCTTTACAGCTTCCATCAGCTGCACCTTGGGATCGGTGGGGAAGTCCTCGCCCTTTTCGGCCTTATAGAAAGCCTTGAAGCGAACGACCAGTTCCTTCATATCGTCGGTATCCAGCTCAGTATCCAGCTTAACGCCCTTTTCGTCTTTCAGCTGGTCGATGATCTCTTCGAAACGCTTCTTGGAAAGCTCCATAACAACATCAGAGAACATCTGGATGAAGCGGCGATAGGAGTCATATGCAAAACGGGGGTTGTTGGTAAACTTTGCCAGTCCTTCAACAACCTCGTCATTCAGGCCAAGGTTCAGGATGGTGTCCATCATGCCGGGCATGGAAGCACGGGCACCGGAACGAACAGAAACCAGCAGCGGGTTCTCCGGATCGGCGAACTTCTTGCCGCAGACTTCTTCCATCTTTGCCAGGCCCTCATAAATCTGTGCCTGGATATCATCGTTAATCTGACGGCCGTCATTGTAATACTGGGTGCAGGCCTCGGTGGAAACGGTGAAGCCCTGGGGAACCGGCAGGCCTGCTCTGGTCATTTCTGCCAGGTTGGCGCCCTTGCCGCCCAGAAGCTCGCGCATGTCTCTGTTACCCTCAGAGAACAGGTAAACATACTTGTGGCTCATTGGAAGATACCTCCTACATAATTTTAAATTGGGACAGAACATAAAGCACCTTCTGGGTGAAGGCTTGTCCCAATCTGTCAGCATGAGATCAACCGCCGGACAGCACAAAACTGCTCCGACGCTGCTCTATCTGTATTATAGCAAATCATTGCCTCAAATTCCATACCTTTTTCAGAAAAAAATCTCGCCAAACCCTACATATTTCATAAAAATCAACCAGATAAATCCACCAAAAAAGCACACAAGGCTTCTCTGATTTTCAGAAGTTCTCCTTTTTCTATACAGTTTTGCCGCATAAGAGCCGTATCCGGGAAAATTTTTCTTCTTTTTGCCTTGTAAAGCATCAATTTCGCTGTCATAATATAATTATCCGTTGTTTTATATACATCTATTGAATCTGCGGCATTATATGCCGCTCTTCAGGAAGGGGTATTGACTATGAATCTACATGGCAAGGAAATCAAAATTTTTTCCGGAAGCGCCAACCCTGATCTGGCCCGTCAGATTGCTGAAAATCTGGGACTGCCTTTGGGCAAGTGCAAGGTCTCCACCTTCAGTGACGGCGAAATTTCCATTTCCCTGGAAGAATCCGTCCGCGGCTCCGACTGTTTCATCATCCAATCCACCTGCCAGCCTGTCAATTCTCATCTGATGGAGATCCTGATTCTGGCAGACGCCATGCGCAGGGCTTCTGCCGCCAGCATTACCGCTGTGATTCCCTATTATGGCTATGCCCGCCAGGACCGCAAGGCACGGGCACGCGATCCCATTTCTGCCAAATTGGTAGCCAACCTGCTCACAGTTGCAGGCATCGACCGTGTGGTAACCATGGACTTGCACGCTTCCCAAATTCAGGGGTTCTTTGACATCCCCGTCGACCATCTTTTGGGAGCCCCACTGCTGGCTTCTTTCCTGCGTGACCGTATTCGCGGGCGGGAAGATGAATTTGTCGTGGTTTCTCCTGACCTGGGTTCTGTTACCCGCTCCCGAAATTTTGCCGAACGTGTCGGCTGCCCGTTGGCTGTTATCGATAAACGGCGCCCGAAAGCGAATGTCTCAGAAGTTATGAACATCATTGGCGAAATCCGCGGAAAACGGGTCATCCTGGTGGATGACATGATTGACACTGCGGGCACCCTGTGCAACGCCGCCAACGCCTGTGTCGAAAAAGGCGGCGCAACCGAAGTCTACGCCTGCGCGACCCATGCGGTCCTTTCAGGACCGGCTATTGACCGTATCCGGGAAAGCTGCATCCGGGAACTGCTGCTGTTGGATACCATCCCCCTGCCGGAAGAAAAGCTCCTGCCAAACTTCTCGATTTTGTCCACTGCGCCGCTCTTTTCTCAGGCAATTGATCGGATTTACGAAGACAAGCCTGTTTCCCCCATGTTTCTGTAACTTCAGAAAGCCATTATAAAAAAAGTATCTTTCAAATATCCGACTTCTTTCTGCTTCCTTTTTATTCCTCAATGTGTTATACTGCTTTCATAAAAAGGCGGGGTGGAGCTTCCATCCCGCCATATCCTGCTGTCAAAGGAGCTTTTTTATGTTTGCAAACCTTTTCTCCTCCCGTCCTGCCGTCCCTGCAGGGCCGGTGGAGTTTTTAATCGTTGGTCTGGGGAACCCCGGACGCCAGTACGAAAACACCCGCCACAACGCCGGATTTATTACACTGGATACTATCGCTGAAAAGGTCGGCGCACGGGTAGACCGCATTAAATTTAAAGGCCTGTGCGGCGAAGGAATGCTGGGCGGAAAAAAAGTCCTTTTCCTGAAGCCCTCTACCTTTATGAACCTCAGCGGCCAATCAGTACAGGAGGCCATGGCCTTTTACAAACTGCCGCCGGAAAAAGTGCTGGTAATCTTCGACGATATTTCTCTGGAGCCAGGAAAGCTGCGCATCCGCCGCAAGGGCAGCGACGGCGGCCACAACGGCATCAAAAACATCATCTATCTTTCTGGAAAGGATACCTTCCCCCGCATCAAAATGGGCGTAGGCAAGAAACCCAATCCCAACTGGGATCTTGCCGACTGGGTGCTCTCCCGTTTTAGCGAAGAGGAATTGAAAGCCCTTCAGGATGCTGCCGGACGTGCTGTTTCTGCGGCTGAGCTGATTGTACAGGGAAAAATCGACGAAGCCATGAACCGCTATACCTCCTGATATGGAAGTCTGGAAAGGAGCCTGATTATGAAATTTCTTACCGGCATTCTCTCCGGCACTGCGGAAATCAGGGAGCTTTCCGCTGCTGTCAGCACAGGCAAGCTTCCCGCTGCTGTTACCGGCCTTTCTGCTGTACATAAAGCAGCGTATATCCGCACCCTCACCGCTTCTTCTCACCGCCGTGCGCTGGTTCTTACCGGTGATGAACGGGAAGCCCAGAGGCTCAGTGACGATCTTTCCGCTATGGGGATGCATCCATTGGTGTATCCTCTGCGCGATTTTAACTTTCGCGACACTGCCGGCACCAGCCACGAGTATGAACTACAGCGGTTACAGGTGCTTTCGCGCCTTCTTTTGCCAGAAGATGACCCGGAATTCTGTGACTGCGTGGTAGCCTGTATCGATGCAGCATTACAATATGTGCTCCCCCCTGATATCCTGCAGGCGCGTACACGGGTATTCCATCCGGCCGATCAGGCCAGCCCGGAAGAAATTATTCAGCTGCTGGTAAGCTGTGGTTACGAGCGCGCCGATCAAATCGAAGGCCCGGGACAATTCTCCCATCGGGGCGGTATTCTGGATTTCTTTACACCCAGCGCCTCTCTGCCGGTACGTATGGAATTCTGGGGTGATGAGATCGACACCCTCTCTTTCTTTGACCCGGAGACACAGCGGCGTACAGACGATATTCTGGAACAGGTTGTCATTGCACCTTCCCGTGAAGTCATCATTGACAAGCCTTCCCTGCTGGCCAAAAAAATCCGCAAACACGCTGATTCTCTGCGCGGCAAAACAGCCCCTGCCGCCAAAACGATTCTTCATGCAGAGGCCGACAAGCTGGAAAACGGCGTGCATATTGGCTGTGCCGATAAATATATCTCTCTGGTTTACGAAAACCCGGTGACGCTGTTCGATTATTTTGACCCCGCCAGTACTCTGCTCTTTGTCTCTGAACCGGCACGTGTCAAAGACCGTGTGCGTTCTACCCTGTGGCAATGGGGCGAAGATATCAAGGAATATCTGATGGAAGGTGTACTGTGCCGTGGTCTGGATACCTTCTCGGGAGACTGGGGCATGGTGTTGGGCCGGTATGAAGAATTCGGCGCAATCTTCCTCGACGTTTTCGCCCACGGCGGATATGATTCCCCAATTCGCACTTTGCTGAATGTAACAGTGCGTCAGCTCTCGGTATGGGGCGGCAGTACCGAACTTCTGATCGAAGATTTACAGTCTATGCTGCACAACCGCTACCGCTGTGTTGTACTGGCCGGCAGTGAGCGCTCTGCACGCACAGTTGCCGCTGACCTGCAGGCAGCAAAGCTTCCGGCTGCCTTTATGGAAGACCCGGAAACAATTTCACCCGGCACTATAGCGGTTCTGCCGGGTTCCCTGTCGGCCGGAATGGAATTTCCAGAAACCGGATTGGGCGTCATCAGCCACGGAAAACTGGCATCTGCTCCCAAACCCAGGCGTCAGCATCGGAACAAAAATGCACAGGAAATTTACAGCCTTGCCGAGCTTTCTCCCGGTGACTATGTGGTACATGTATCCCATGGTATTGGTATCTTCGAGGGAATCCACAAAATCGATATGCATGGTGTCGTCAAGGACTATATCAAGGTAAAGTATGCAAAAAACGACGTATTATATGTACCGGTCACCCAGCTCGATATGGTTTCCAAATACATCGGCCCACGCGAAGATTCCAGCGTAAAGCTGCACCGTCTGGGCGGTACAGAGTGGCAGAAGGCCAAAACCCGCGTACGCGCTGCTGTGCGCGATATGGCAAAAGAGCTCATACAACTGTACGCGCAGCGTATGAAAGCCAAAGGCCATGCTTTTCCGGAGGATACGCAGTGGCAGCGGGACTTTGAAGCACATTTTCCTTATGACGAAACTGACGATCAGCTGCGCTGCATCCACGAAATCAAGGATGATATGGAGCGTCAGGCTCCTATGGATCGTTTGCTCTGCGGCGACGTAGGCTTTGGTAAAACAGAAGTTGCTCTGCGTGCTGCCTTCAAGTGCGTCAGCGATTCCAAGCAGTGTGCTCTGCTGGTTCCCACCACCATTTTAGCCTGGCAGCACTTCCAAACCATCTGTAAGCGCATGGAAGGTTTCCCGGTAAAAGTAGAACTTCTCTCCCGCTTCCGCACACCCAGGCAGCAGGAAGAAATCCTGCGCCAGCTGCGCCGGGGTGAAATCGACATTATCGTAGGCACTCACCGTCTGGTCTCGAAGGACGTCAAATTTCATGATTTGGGATTGCTGATTATCGATGAAGAGCAGCGGTTCGGCGTAGCACAGAAAGAAAAGATCAAAGAAGCCTGTCATAATGTGGATGTGCTTACCCTTTCGGCAACACCGATTCCCCGTACCCTGAACATGGCCCTTTCGGGCATCCGCGATATGTCGGTCATCGAAGAAGCTCCCCATGACCGGCACCCGGTACAGACCTATGTGCTGGAACATGACCCGGCTATCATTTCCGACGCCATCCGCCGGGAGCTTCGCCGGGGCGGCCAGGTCTATTACCTTCATAATGACGTGGGTTCCATTGAACGGGTAGCCGCAGGAATCCAGGCAAAAATCCCCGAAGCACGGGTAGGCTTTGGTCACGGCAAAATGAGTGAACATGAGCTTTCTGAGGTCTGGCGTAAACTAATCGACCATGAAATCGACGTGCTGGTCTGCACCACTATTATCGAAACCGGTGTGGATGTTCCCAACGCCAACACCCTGATTATTGACAATGCCGACAAGCTGGGGCTTTCTCAGCTGCATCAGATTCGCGGCCGTGTGGGCCGTTCCAACCGCCGGGCATATGCTTATCTGACCTTCACCCCCAGCAAGGTTCTGACTGAAATTGCCCAGAAGCGTCTCTCCGCCATCCGGGAATTCACCGAATTTGGATCCGGCTTTAAAATCGCCATGCGCGACCTGGAAATCCGCGGCGCGGGCAATATTTTGGGCGGAGAACAGCACGGGCATATGGAATCTGTAGGTTATGATTTGTATTTGAAGCTGTTGGGTGAAGCTGTGCAGCGTGAAAAGGGTGAAGAAGTGCAGAGCGCCGATGAAGAGTGCGTAGTAGATATGCAGATCAATGCACATATCCCCGAAAAATACATTTCCAGCCTGAACCAGCGTCTTGAAATTTATCGCCGTATCGCTGATATACGTACTTTTGAAGATTCCGCTGATGTGGTGGATGAACTGATTGACCGCTTTGGCGACCCCCCGGCCGCCGTAAAGGGACTGATTGATGTGGCGCTGCTGCGAAATCTGGCCGGTTCGTTGGGCATTACAGAAGTCAAGCAGCAAAGCGACCACTTGCTTCTGTACAAGTCTAAAATCGATATGGCACAGATGGCCCGCCTTACCGGCGCCATGAAGGGCCGGGTGCTGCTCTCTGCTGGCAGCAAACCCTATATCAGTGTAAAAATTCCTTCTGCACTGGAACCGCTCACCGTGCTGGAAGAAACATTAAAGCTCATGCAGGGAGAACCAGCTTCCACATAACTATATATTTTCGTGGAAAAACCTTCTTTTTCTTTGGGTTTTCCACGCTTTTTCTGGACATCTTCTATGCTTTGCGCTATAATAATTTTGTTTCTGCAAAAGAGACAGTTATCCGGAACGAGCATCGTTTTGATACAAAAAACACTCTACAAAGAAAGGCATGGTTCCGCAAATGAAATCGATTGTGAAAAAACTTGCCGCCGGTTTGACGGCCTGCCTGTGCCTGGTTTCATCCCTGACTGGCTGTTACTCTGAAGACAAAGCATGGTCTGCCAAGCGCGGTGATGATACGGCTGCTATTGGCGTGTACATCTATTATCTTTCCAGTGCTTATTCTGAAGCACTTGGCAAAGTGGAAGACAGCAGCAAGTCTGTTTTCGATCAGGAGATTGATGGGAAAGACGGTACCCAGTGGGTCAAAGACCGCGCCCGTGAATCTGTGAAGATGATGTATTATGTTGACCAGAAGTTCGAAGACCTCGGCCTTACCCTGACCGAAGAGGATGAAAGCCAGATTGCTTCCATGACAAGCAGCGCCTGGGCTTACTCCGGTACACAGTTTGAAAAGTTCGGCATTGCCAAAACCTCTCTGGAAAAAGCATATTCCGAATTCATTATCAAATACCAGCGTGTATTTAACGCCATGTACGGCGAAGGCGGTGAAAAAGAGGTTTCTGACGAAGAGCTGCGCACCTATTATGAAGAAACCTATACTGACTTTGATTATATTACATGCTCCTACAAGAAAACCAACGAAGACGGCACTTCTGAGGATATGACTGACGAAGAGAAAGCCGAAGCAAAAAAAGACTTTGAAGCCTATGTGTCCAAAATCCAGGACGGCAGCCTGACGATGGAAAAAGCAGCAGAAGAGTATCAGGAAAAAATTGAAAGTGATACGGAACAGTTCCATAATACTACTATTGACCTGGAAAATAATTCAAGTTACTTCCCTGAAGATGTGGTCTCCAAACTGGAGTCCATGAAGGAAGGCGACGTAGCATCGGTTGACCTGCCGGATTCCAATGTTTTCTACATCCTGCGTAAAAATTCCATTGCAAAAAAATGTGATGAAGTGCTTGCTGATGAGGAGGAACGCTTAAATGTTCTTTCTGAACTCAAGGGCGAAGAATATGCCGAACTGGTAGAATCAGAGGCCCTGAAATTGGATGATATTACGTTCAATGATTCTGCTGTTGATTCCTATGGCCCTCAAATGTTCTTCAGTGAATCTGACCTGATTTCTTCCGAATCTTCTTCTGAAGAATAAAATAAAAAACTTGCCCGCAGAAAGTGATAAAATTTCTGCGGGCTTTTTTTGTATAAAATCCTCTTGCGCAAAATTTCTTCTGTGCTATACTCAAGACAAACAGAAGGGAGGAACTGTTGATGATTGAAAAAATGATACAGGAGCGGAATCTGCCTCTCCTGCCAAAGGCCGAAAATTTAGAGTCTTGGGGGAAAAAACGTCAAAAAATTCTGGAAACACTTTGTTATGAAGAATATGGCGAGCCGGTCCCCGCTCCGGAACAGCTTTTTGTACAGGTATCGGAATCGATTCCCGGGATTCTCGCCGGCAAGGCTGATTATACAAAGCTGGTGCTGACTGCCCAGCTCCCAGGCGGGGAATTTTCTTTTCCAGTCCACGCGATGGTGCCGCGCAGCAAAACGCCGGTACCTGCATTTGTATTTTTGAATTTTAACAGCCGCGTTCCTGACTTTTATCTGCCAAGTGAAGAAATCTGTGACGGCGGATTTGCCGTCTTTTCGTTTGGATATGAAGAAGTCACCCCGGATAATGATGATTTCTCTGCGGGGCTTGCGGGTGTACTTGGGCCGCGTACAGGCCATTCCGCAGGAAAAATTTCCATGTGGGCCTGGGCTGCCATGCGTGTCATGGACTATGTCTCCCAGCTTTCTTTTATCGATACCCGCCGTGTAGCGGTAGTGGGACATTCCCGGTTGGGAAAGACCGCGCTGCTGGCAGGGGCGCTGGACCCCCGGTTTGCGTTGGTCATCTCTAATGAATCCGGAAGCTGCGGAGCAGCCTTGTCCCGCGCAAAGAAAGGTGAAAATATCGAACGCATCACCTCCGTTTTCCCGCACTGGTTTTGCCCGGCATTTGCAAAATATGCTGAACGTGAAAAATCTCTTCCCTTTGACCAGCATTTTCTGCTGGCTCTGACAGCGCCCCGATGGCTATATGTCGGCAGCGCTGCTGAAGATTTGTGGGCAGACCCTGTTTCGGAATTCCTCTCATGCGCGGCCGCCTCTGCTGCATGGGAGCAACTGGGAATGAAGGGGTTCTGTACACCCGACCGGCTGCCACAGGAAGGCGAGTGTTTGACAGAAGGACACATTGGATACCATCTGCGCAGCGGGGAACACTATCTCAGCCGGGAAGATTGGCAGAAATTCATGCAGTTTTTCCGTGGGATTAGAAGCATTTGACAAATTCCCGCTGCTTTTGCCAGAACGCTTGCAAGCCAGCCCCCACTGTGTTATAATACCCCGGAATCGACTGATTACGTTATGAGGACAAGGGCATATCTTTCCCGCACCGGCGCCGCAACCGGAAGGAATGGATGTGCCTTTTTCTTTTGCACATGTAAAAGGCCGAAGCAGCCCGAATCACCGGCTGTAAAGCTCAAATATACAGGGGGAATTGAAAGAATGGAAATCATCAATCAGGCACTGGGCTCTGTGTCAAATTTTATGTACACCTATATTCTGATTATCATGCTGGTTGCTGCCGGTCTCTGGTTTACACTGCGCACCCGTTTTGTGCAGTTCCGGCTCTTTCCCGAAGCACTGCGTGTGCTGACAGAGAAAAAGCGTGACGGAAAGGACATCTCCTCTTTTCAAGCGCTGATGATTTCCACTGCCAGCCGTGTCGGTACCGGAAATATTGCAGGAGTAGCCACTGCGATTGCCGCTTCTACTGCGATTGGCGGATACGGCGCTATTTTTTGGATGTGGCTGCTTGCATTGATTGGCGCTGCCTCTGCATTTATCGAAAGTACATTGTCGCAGCTTTACAAACAGAAAAACGGTACGGATTTTGTCGGTGGCCCTGCCTATTATATCCAGAAGGCCCTCGGCAGCCGGAAGCTTGGAATCCTCTTTGCGGTTTTGCTGATTGCCTGTTTTGCCTATGGTTTTAATGCCCTGCAATCTTTTAATGCAGGCTCTTCGCTGAAATACTATATCCCAGAGTATGATTCCTCTTTCTGGCCGTATGTGGTGGGCGGAATTCTTGCACTGCTGACGGCTCTCACGATTTTTGGCGGTGTACACCGTATCAGCGGGCTGGTTTCTGCTGTGGTGCCGGTAATGGCCTTTATTTATATCGGCCTGGGACTGTATATCACCTTTTCAAACCTCCGTGATGTGCCTGCCATGTTTGCAATGATTTTCGGGCAGGCGTTCAATACACAGGCCATTTTCGGCGGGTTCGCCGGTTCCTGTGTGATGCAGGGCATTAAGCGCGGACTATATTCCAACGAAGCCGGTATGGGTTCTGCGCCCAATGCGGCCGCAGCCGCAGATGTTTCTCATCCCGTAAAACAGGGACTAGTGCAGATGCTGTCCGTCTTTATCGATACCATCCTCATCTGTACGACGACTGCCTTTATGCTCCTGCTTTCGGGTGTACCGATTAACGAGTCTGTACAGGGAATGGACTATGTACAGGCGGCTGTCTTCCAGCAGGTTGGAGAATTCGGGCCGTTATTTATTACGATTTCCATTTTCCTCTTTGCATTCAGTTCTCTGGTAGGAAATTACTATTACACCGAAACAAACTTTAAATTTATCCGGGATTCCCGTATTGGGCTGCTGGTTTTCAGGTGCAGCTGTGTTGCGGCTATTTTCATCGGCGCACTTCTTGATTTTTCCACCGTCTGGACACTGGCCGATATCTTGATGGGACTTATGGCCATGGTCAATCTGGTCGTCATTTTGCTGCTGGGAAACAAGGCATTGGCCGCGCTGAAAGACTATGCTTCCCAGCGCCGAAAAGGGGAAAATCCTGTCTTCCGCGCGAAAGATACCGGCATCGGCGACCCGGAAGTCTGGAACGAAGAACATGCACGCAAGTGGAGCTGATTTTACGCTCTTGATTTTCTTTTTGGAAAGCCGTATCATGGAAACAAATAGAAAGCCCCGGAAATTGTCTGAGGCTGATTCTGGGAGGAATTACCATGTATACAAAACAACAATTGATCAAACAGCTTTCACAGGCTGGGCTTGACCCGGCTTCTACTGTAATGGTACACACATCTGTTAAATCGGTAGGGCCCATGGAAAATGGCGGAGATACCCTGTTGAATGCTCTGATTGAATACTTTGCGCCCGGTCTGCTGCTCTTCCCTACCCATACGTGGGACCGTGTGGGCAGCAGTACCATGCAGTATGATCCCGCCTCTTCTGTCCCGTGCGTGGGACTTCTGCCCAAACTCGCGCTGCAGCGCCCGCAGGCCAGACGTTCCCTGCATCCAACCCACTCCATCGCAGCGTTTGGAGAGCGTGCCGAAGAATATATTCGCGGTGAGGAATATGCAGGTTCTCCCGCACCGGCTGCCGGATGCTGGGGGCGTTTGTACGATGAAAATGCAAAAATCCTGCTGATTGGTGTGGGGCAAAACCGAAATACCTATCTGCACAGTGTAGACGAACGGCTGCATATTCCAGAGCGGATTTCTGAAAAGCCCATCTCTTTGTCGATTCATATGCCTGATGGCAGTTGGAAGGAGTTTCCCTTCCGGATGCACGCCAACCCTCACACCAATGACGTCTCACAATTTTACGTGAAACTGGAAGATGTTTTTCGCCGCGGTGGCGCTGTGCGGGATTTCCAGCTTGGGGATGCCGTAGTGCAGCTCTGTGATGCGCGTTTGTGCTGTGATATTGAAGAGGAAATCTGGAAAAAGGCGGACTTCGATATTGCGATTGATGATCGTCCAATCCCTGTAGAATGGTATCCTGAGCAGTGCCGCTAAGTTCAGTTTGAAACTATAAAGGCCTGCGTAGTTTTAAAATAGTAATATTGATCTCTCCCTCCACTGCATTGCCGGAGCCTGTATAGGTCAGTGTAAAGGTGGTAGCGGCAGGTGCGCGCAGAATAATAAAAGAGGCTCCGCAGGCACTGGACGGTGAATCGGTCGCAAAATAAATCCCTGTTTCCAGATGAGAAGTTCCATTATACGAAGGGGTAATCTGCATATAGTTGGCTGCTCTGAATACAGCAGAGACTTTATAAGAAATCAGATAGTACCCAGGTTGAAGGGCGATCGTCTGGTTATCGGGCAATGTAATATTTCCAGTCGGATCACTGACATCCTCAAATACGCTGATTTGGGAAGGGTTTATCAGAGGATATTGGTAATTGATAAATGATGCAAACACATCATCTGGTAATTCTGCCGAAGGGCCGGTTGCTCCGGTTGGGCCAATCTCGCCAGTCGGGCCGATTTCACCAGTCGGGCCAGTCGTTCCAGTTGGACCGGTTGCTCCGGTTGGACCAGTCGTTCCAATTGGGCCGGTTGCTCCAGTCGGGCCAGTCGTTCCAGTTGGGCCGGTTGCTCCAATTGGGCCGGTTGCTCCAGTCGGGCCAGTCGTTCCAGTTGGGCCGGTTGGGCCAGTTGCTCCAGTTGGGCCGGTTGGGCCAGTTGCTCCAGTTGGACCAGTCGTTCCAATTGGGCCGGTTGCTCCAGTCGGGCCAGTCGTTCCAGTTGGGCCGGTTGCTCCGGTTGGGCCAACAATTCCATTGGAACTCCATAAGCAACAGGGACAGCACGGACATTTTGGGGGATAGAAAGGATTTGGTGGATAATTTCGATAGCAGCAGGTATCAGGTGATTCCATTCTTCATTCCAACTTTCTCCATAGGTTATTCCAGTATATTCTTCCATCAGCCCTGTTGGTTCCTGCTTTTATCTATAAAACCCTTTTATACTTTACTTTATTAACATACAACTTTGTTTTACTTTAATGGTGAATTTTCTTGCATAGCATTTTATTTTTGTGTATAATGTAAATAAACCAAACACGGTTTCTGTCCGTGTTTTATAATGGGAGGAGCGATTTTTTATGATTCAACTGATTCCGAAACCGGTATGTGCCAAACAGGAAGAAGGTATTGTATCTTTCTCCAAAAAGACACAGATGCATGGTGCGTTCAACGGACTTTATAAAGTATTGTCTACCATGCTTCCCGACGCTAAAACCGCCGGAGAAAATGCCCTGACCTTTGTACAGGATGCGGAAATCCCGGCAGAAGGCTATCGAATCGCCTGCGAAAACGGTGATATTACGATTACTGCTTCGGATGAATCCGGTGCATTTTATGGCGTAATGACTTTGCTTCAACTCTGTGCTGGTCGCGATCATTTTGAAGCTATCAGCGTTGAGGATGCCCCTCGCTATCATCACCGCGGTTTCATGCTGGATTGTGCACGTCATTTCTGGTCTGTAGAAAAGATCAAGCAGATTCTGGATGTAATGGCACTGCTCAAGATGAACATCTTCCACTGGCACCTGACCGATGACCAGGGCTGGCGTGTCGAAATTAAAAAGTACCCGCTGCTCACCGAAAAGGGTGCTATCCGCAAGAGCACGGCCCTGTCCCTCACTGGCTATGATAAGCATCAGGAACCCCGTGATTACACAGAATATGGCCGCGGCCTGTTCTATACGCAGGAGCAGGTACGTGAAGTGGTGGCCTATGCAAAGGAACGCCAGATCAACATCATCCCCGAAGTGGACATGCCCGGTCATTTTGTTGCCGTAATTGCCTGCTATCCTGAAATCTCCTGCACTGGCGAACCTACCGAGGTTTGCGACCGTTGGGGTGTTATGGAAAACATCGCCTGCTGCGGTAAAGAAGATGTTTACAATTTCGTTCGCGATGTGTTGGATGAACTGTGCGAACTCTTCCCCTACCCCTACTTCCATATTGGCGGCGATGAGGTTCCCAAGGATCACTGGAAAACCTGCCCCAATTGTCAGGCAAAGATCAAGGAATTGGGCCTGAAAGACGAAGAAGCTTTGCAGGGACATTTCAACAATGTGATTGCATCTTATCTGAAATCCAAGGGTAAGAATACTGTCGGCTGGAATGAAATCCTGAAGGCTACCGAGAATCTCGATCACAATATCATTCCGCAGTGGTGGATTCCGTTGGATGATTCTGTCCGTGAAAAGAAGTGGCTGGCCGAAGGTGGAAAAATTATTCTTTCTATCCTGCCGTATGTTTATATGGATCATGCATACGCTATGCGCCCGCTCGAAAAAACATATGGCTTTGGCCCCAAGTCTGTCGGCGTGGAAGATGACACCAACGTGCTGGGCATCGAAGCACCCCAGTGGACAGAGTATATCCGCGACGAAGAGAAGCTCAACTTCAACACCTTTGCTCGTGTGATTGCCATTGCAGAAGCTGGCTGGACTCTGGAAGAGAACAAAGACTATACCAATTTTGAATCCCGTCTGGAAGCTATGCGTGACTACTTCGCCAGCATTGGTGCTCCCCTGCCGCCGATGTGGATTTATCGTGGCGACACAATTGGAGAGACTCCCGATCTGAACGAGGAAGAGCGTGTAAAGAAAGCCTACGGTGTCTGGGCAAATGACCCGTATTTCGAACTCAAGCTCTCCAAAAAGAACTGAAAATTTTAAATAGAAAGCGCCGCAGGAACCAACTTCCTGCGGCGCTTTTTCAATGAAAGTCCCCTGCATATCGAAACTCTCTGATATGCAGGGGACAATTGTTTTATATTATTTTGTCCGCCCAATATCACGGCGATAATGAGCGCCGTCAAAATGGATCTTCTCCACTCCGGCATAAGCCTTTTCCAGAGCTTCGTCCAGAGTCTTACCCAAAGCAGTGACACCCAGCACACGTCCGCCGCTTGTCACCAGCTTGCCGTCTTTCAAAGCAGTACCGGCATGGTATACGGTCACGCCGGGCAGCTGGCCGTTTGCATCCAGACCGGTGATTTCCAGCCCCTTAGGATAGGATGCCGGATATCCGCCGGAAGCCATAACCACACAGGCAGCGGCTTCGTCAGTCCACTCCACTGGCTGGCCTGCCAGACGCTCCTCGACGACCGCCATTACCACATCGGCAAAGTCGCTCTTGAGGCGAGGAAGCACTACCTGAGTCTCCGGGTCACCGAAACGGGCGTTGTACTCGATGACCTTGGGGCCGTTGGGGGTGAGCATCAAGCCAAAATACAGACAGCCCTTAAAGGGACGGCCTTCGGCGTTCATGGCGTTCATAGTGGGCAGGAAGATTTCCTTCATGCAGCGTTCCGCCATGGCGTCATCGTAATAGGGGTTGGGGCTGATGGTGCCCATACCGCCAGTGTTCTTGCCCTTGTCACCGTCCAAAGCGCGCTTGTGGTCTTTGGAGGAAACCATGGGCTTCAAAGTCTTGCCATCGGTAAAAGCCAACACAGAAACCTCGGGGCCAGTGAGGAATTCCTCTACCACCACATGGTTGCCGGAAGCGCCAAACACCTTGTCCTCCATAATGGAGTGGACGGCTTCTTTGGCCATGTCGAAGTTTTCGGCAATAATCACGCCCTTGCCCAGCGCCAGGCCGTCGGCCTTAATGACCACCGGGTATTTGCCCTGGGCCTGCACATATTCCAGCACCTTGGCAGGGTCATCGAACACCTCATAGCCAGCGGTGGGAATATTGTATTTCTTCATCAGGTCCTTGGAAAAGACCTTGCTGCTCTCAATAATGGCTGCATTGGCCCGGGGGCCGAAGGCCTTGAAACCGGCTTCCTCCATGGCGTCTACCATACCGGCGGCCAGCGGGTCGTCGGGAGCCACAAACACCAGGTCAACGGCTTTTTCTTTTGCCAACGCCTTCATGCCCTCGATATCCATGGCGTTTACAGGGAAGCACTCCGCATCAGCGGCAATACCGCCATTGCCGGGAGCACAGTAAATCGCTTCCACCTTGGGGCTTTCTTTCAGCTTGCGGATAATGGCGTGCTCACGGCCGCCGCCGCCTACTACCAGAACTTTCATGCTGTTTCCTCCCCTGAATTAGTGGTGGAACAGGCGGATACCGGTAAAGGCCATCGCCATGTTGTACTTGTTGCAGGTCTCGATAACGTTGTCATCGCGGATGGAGCCGCCGGGCTGGGCGATATATTCTACGCCGCTGCGGTGGGCACGCTCAATGTTGTCGCCAAAGGGGAAGAATGCGTCGGAGCCCAGCGCCACGCCGGACATGTTTTTCAGCCATGCGGCCTTTTCCTCACGGGTCAGCACTTCCGGCTTTTCGGTGAAGAACTGCTCCCAAACGCCGTCTGCCAGCACATCCATATAATCGTCGGAGATATACACGTCGATGGTGTTGTCGCGGTCAGGACGGCGGATATCAGCCTTGAAGGGCAGGGAGAGCACCTTCGGATGCTGGCGCAGGAACCAGATGTCGGCCTTGTTGCCGGCCAGACGGGTGCAGTGGATACGGGACTGCTGCCCGGCGCCGATACCGATAGCCTGCCCGTCCTTCACATAGCACACAGAGTTGGACTGGGTGTACTTCAAGGCAATCAGGGAGATGAGCAGGTCACGCTTGGCCTCTTCCGGCAGGTTCTTGTTGTCGGTAACCATGTTGTTCAGCAGTTCGTTGTCGATTTTCAGCTCGTTGCGGCCCTGCTCGAAGGTCACGCCGAACACGTCCTTGTGCTCTACCGGAGCGGGACGATACTCAGGGTCGATTTGCACGATATTATAGGTGCCACGGCGCTTGCTCTTCAAAATTTCCAGTGCTTCCTCGGTATAGCCGGGCGCGATGACGCCGTCGGAAACCTCGCGTTTGAGCATGAGGGCGGTCTCTTTGTCGCAGACATCGGAGAGCGCAGCCCAGTCGCCGTAAGAGGACATACGGTCAGCACCACGGGCACGGGCATACGCGCAGGCCAGAGGGGACAGCTCCAAATCATCCACAAAGTAAATCTTCTTCAAAGTATCGGAAAGGGGCAGGCCCACAGCAGCACCGGCGGGGCTTACGTGCTTAAAGGAAGCGGCGGCGGGCAGGCCGGTGGCTTCTTTCAGCTCTTTGACCAGCTGCCAGCTATTGAAAGCATCCAAAAAGTTAATATAGCCGGGTTTGCCGTTCAGCACGGTAATCGGCAGGTCGCTGCCGTCCTGCATAAAAATTTTGGAAGGCTTCTGATTGGGGTTGCATCCGTATTTCAGCATCAGCTCATTTGCCATTTCAATTTCCTCCTTGTATCATGTCTCTGCCGGGAATCCCGGGACGCTGTCCCGGACCCTGCTCAGGGAACTTTTTTGAAAAAAAGATTCCCTGAGAACCTTCAAAAAACTTTACGTTATTTTCTCCGATCCCCCCATATGGGGGTACCGGAGAAAATAGTATAAAAGTTCTTGGGGATTCTTAAGAGACCTTCTTTCAAGAAGGTCCTTAAGCGGGGTTTGGGGCAGAGCCCAAAGGAACTCCCGGCAAAAGGATAGGTTACTGGTTTTTGTTGACGATGCGCTCGGTGCGCTCGCCGGTTTCGAGATTGATGAAGCAGGTGTAGAGGGAAACCTTGTTGTCCTCGTTCAGACTGTTCCACAAAGCCTCGGTGAAGCAGTTAATGCAGGCATAGGGCAGCTCCACGGACTTGGGCTCACCGGTAAAGGACGGGATGGGGTTGCCGTCGTGCTCATAGGTGTGGATAAAGTGTCCCTCACCTGCGCGGGGAGCCGTGTACTCAAAGAAATAGCGGCGGGTGGAATTCTCGTCCCCGTCGGCACTCTTGAGGATAGACAAGCGGTAATCGCCGCTTGTCTCCACCATACCGGAAATGCGGGGCGTCCAGTTGGGGCCGTCCGGCTCAAAGGTGCGGGTGCGGAGCGCTTCCTCAAAGGTTTTGCCTTCCTTCAGGAAGTCTGCCACAGTATCGGTCTGGTCGCCGTTGGTCACCACGGTGGTGTCGCCCACTACGCGTACAGGATGATAGATAATCAGGCTGGGGTCTACCAGCTTAGCGGGGTCAAAGGCTTCGGTGCGGATGCCGTCCGGCTCCTTTGCAAAAATGCGATTGCGGCTGTTCTCGCTACGGCCCATGATAAAATAACCAATCATGGCGTTTTTGCCGTCTTTGCTGCGGCCAATCACAATACCGCGGCCGGGATAGGTGTTCTGCTGCAAGTCCTTTTCCAGATTCAACATTGAAAAATCCTCCTTTGATTGCGGTGGGAACGTTTATAAATAAAAAATGGGCAACCTTAATACAAGGCTGCCCAGACGGTCGGCAAATTTGTTTCCGCGCTCCAATGCAGTAAACTCTGCAAAACCGTCAGTTACGCGGAAATTTCGTCTTCAGTATACCAGACCCAAGGCAGGCTGTCAATATTTCACAGGGGTTCTGTCAATCAGTCTGTTACTTTTGCAATTCCGTTTTCCACTTTGATTTTTCCCGCACAGAATAGGGCGGCGGCTTTGGGAAGCAGCTTCCACTCCACCTGTTCCATGACCCGCTTTTGCAGGACTTCGGGGGTATCGTCGTTGAGAACTGGCACGGCGCCCTGCAAAATGATGGGGCCGCCGTCGCACACCTCGCTGACAAAATGCACGGTGGCGCCGGTGAGCTTCACGCCGGAAGCCAGCACCGCCTCGTGCACCTTCATGCCGTAAAATCCCGGGCCGCAGAAAGAGGGAATCAGCGCCGGGTGGACATTCAGAATCCGGTTGGGATAAGCTTTGGGCACCTGCTCGTCCAGGATAACCATAAAGCCCGCCAAAATTACCAGGTCGGCTTTTTCCTCATTCAGAGCGTCCAAAATCGCTTTGGAATAGCTTTGCCGGTCGGGATAGGCTTTCCGCTCCACCACACGGAAGGGAATACCCGCTTTTGCTGCCCGCTCCAAGGCATAGACACCGGGTTTGGAGGCGATGACGCAGGAAATTTTCCCGCCGGGGATTTCCCCTCTTGCTTCCGCGTCAATGAGCGCCTGCAAATTGGTGCCGCCTCCGGAAACCAGCACGACAATATTCATCACAGGAGAACCTCCTTGTCGCCCGCGACGATTTCGCCCACGATAACAGCCTCTTCCCCAGCTTCACGCAGGGCAGCAACAGCCTTGTCGGCATCTTCCTTGGCAACGGCCATGCACATACCCATGCCCATGTTGAAGGTGTTGTACATATCGCGGGTGGGGATGTTGCCGGTCTTCTGCAGCAGGTCGAAAATGGGCAGGTGGGGAACCTTTGCCAAATCAATCTTTGCAGAGCAGCCGTCCTTCAGCATACGCGGAATATTCTCATAGAAACCACCGCCGGTGATATGGGAAACAGCCTTCACATTGGCCTGTGCCATAGCAGCCAGCACGGGCTTCACATAAATCTTGGTGGGGGTCAGCAGGGTCTCACCCAGCGTTGCACCCAGCTCCGGTACATAGGTGGACAGGTTTTCCTTATTCACGTCGAAAATTTTACGAACCAGAGAGAATCCATTGCTGTGAACGCCGGAAGAGGGCAGGCCGATAAGCACGTCACCGGGCGTCATAGCGGAACCGTCGATGATTTTCTCTTTATCCACGATACCCACGGAGAAACCAGCCAAATCATACTCGTCCTCGGGATAGAAACCGGGCATTTCAGCGGTTTCACCGCCGACCAATGCGCAGCCGGCCTGCACGCAGCCTTCGGCAACTCCGGAAACAATGTCGGCTACCTTTTCAGGCACATTCTTGCCCACAGCCAGATAATCCAGGAAGAACAGGGGCTTTGCGCCGCCGCAGACCACGTCGTTGACGCACATAGCCACGCAGTCGATGCCCACAGTGTCATGCTTGTCCATGAGGAATGCAATGCGCAGCTTGGTGCCCACGCCGTCGGTGCCGGAAACCAGAACCGGCTCCTTCATGCCGGTAAGCTCCGGCTGGAACAGGCCGCCGAAACCGCCGATTCCAGAAACCACACCGGGAATGGTGGTGCGGGCCACATGCTTCTTCATCAGTTCGACAGATTTATAACCGGCGGTTACGTCCACACCGGCAGCCTTATAACTCTCGCTGAAACTCTTCATACTCGATTTCCTTTCTCAGTCTGTGAAATGGATTTCTTACAGCTCGGCAACCTTCTCCTGCATGGCAGCGTCTTTCTTTGCCACGCCCTCTTCCATCTGCACCTTCATCTGTGCCAGCTTTTCGGCCAGAGCGTCATCGGAAAGAGCCAGCATCTGGGCAGCCAGAATGGCGGCATTGTCGGCACCGTCAATGGCAACGGTTGCCACGGGAATTCCGCTGGGCATCTGTACGGTAGCCAGCAGGGCGTCCAGACCGTCCAGCGTGGAGGACTTGACGGGGATACCGATGACGGGCAGAGTGGTGTGTGCAGCCAGCACACCGGCCAGATGAGCGGCCTTGCCTGCTGCTGCGATAATCACGCCGAAACCGTTTTCTTTTGCACCTGCGGAAAATGCAGCTGCTTTTTCAGGGGTGCGGTGGGCGGACATAACGTGCACTTCTACAGGGATGTCCCAGCTCTTCAAACGCTTGACCGCGGCGGACACTACGGGGAAATCGCTGTCGCTGCCCATAATCACTGCAACCTTTTTCATACTATGACCATTCCTTTCTTTCTGCGGCGCAGGCCGCCTTCCTGTTTTAAGGGAAAAACCAAAAGGGCTGCGGCAAAAAATGACGCAGCCCGACACCTGATACGGCTAGAAGATGCTACACTTCCCCATTGATATGCCGCAACCTATGTATGCAGTTCTCAAGAGGGCAGTCATAGTCATCATATCTACCTCCGAATGTTGTACCTTTATTGTATGAGATTTTTTCACGAATTGCAAGCCAGACAACGACTTCCCTTCTTACTTTGTTGGGGAATACAAAAGGCCTCTGATAAAGAGGTCTGTTTTTTGGGCA
>DVIY01000039.1 GCA_018710915.1 Candidatus Gallacutalibacter pullistercoris | reverse complement strand
AATGGCAGATAAAATTTTAAAATTTAATCTCAAAATGAAACGGTTTTTATTCTCCGATTACCGGAGAATAAATTTTTGTAAGGATATTGACGCGGTGTCAGAGCTGTGTTATATTACATTTGTTGACATTGCGTCAGAATATAAAAATGATGGGGGCAAAGAAGGCATGAAAAAACCATATATTGTTTGCCACATGATGACCTCTCTGGACGGGAGAATTGATTGCGCCATGGTCGGTCAGCTGACAGGCGTTGAGGAGTACTACGCGACCTTGGGAGAATTGAATTTGCCGTCCACGCTGAGCGGGCGGGTCACGGCGCAGTTGGAAATGGCTCTGCCCGGAACATTCCAGGCAAAGAACGGCGTGTTCATTGGGCAGGAGGGATTCTCGAAAAAGGTTGATGCAACGGGATATGAAATCGTTGTTGATACAAAAGGAACGTTGCTGTGGGAGAAAGAAACAGATACAGCAAAACCGCATCTGATTATTACCAGTGAACAGGTTTCTAAGGAATATCTGGACTATTTGGATGAACTGCACATTTCATGGATTGCTTGCGGTAAGGACAAAATCGACTTGAAGCGAGCAGCGGAGATCCTTGCGGAGGAATTTGGTGTAGAGCGCCTTGGAATCGTTGGTGGCCCAGCTATCAACAGTGCTTTTCTGGAAGCAGGGCTGTTGGATGAAGTCAGCATTCTGATTGGCCTTGGCATTGACGGCAGAAAAGGGATGCCGGGCGTATTTGATGGATTTCCTATGGAGAAAATACCTACGCCTTTAAAGCTGAAAGATGTCAAAACCTATGGAAACGGCTCAGTTTGGCTCCGGTACTTAGTTTAACAGACGGGTGAAAGAAAAATGCGGCAAGTGCTTACTAAGCGCATTATAACCGGCTTGGCATATAAAACAAGTCGCTTCTATCCTGGCAGCAGATAGGTATACCCTAAAAGCGAACACTCTGGAAGTCTGTCCGCTTGGGAAGCGGCACCCCGCGCGTCGCTTTCCTGGCATACATCCCTGTATGTTCCGTGTTTCGGGTCAGAGAAAACGCGGGGGACAAAAGTTGAGAAGAGTTATAAAATGTGACCGGAAAAATGCTTTCCGACCACATTTTTTCGTTTTATCCGCCATAATAGGGTGCCGTCAAAAATGAATGCCAACTCTGACGATTACCGCCATACACCTGCCCGGCCTGATCCTGTGTGTTTTGGGAGGCCGACGCGCTGGGAACGGGTTCGGTTCCCCATGTTACAGGAACCTGTATCGTCTGCCCACCGCGAATAACCGTAAACTGAGCGGTATCTCCGGCGGAATAGGATTTCTTTGCTGCGGACAGATCCGTCATGGAATGTACAGCAGTCCCGTCGATTTGTGTGATGATATCGCCCACCTGCAGCCGGCTGCCGCCGCAGCGCCATTGGGATCTACCGCATAAAGGCAGACGCCTTGGGACAACCCGGCCTGCTGGGACATTTGCATGTTTACAGTTCCTGCTGGCACACCCAGATAAGGCTTGTTGGTCACAGAACCGTTGTCAATTATATCCTGAACCATAGCCCTCATGTCGTTGATGGGGATGGCGAAGCCGATGCCCTCTACGATTTTCCCATTGCTGCTGGAGTATTTGGCAGAAACGATCCCGACTACCTCGCCTGATGTGTTGAGCAGAGGACCGCCGGAGTTGCCGGGGTTGATGGAGGTATCTGTCTGGATCATGTGGAAGAGGGTACCGGAGACGTTGATGGCCCGGTTTACGCTGGATAGCATGCCGCCGCTCAGGGAAAAGGTTAGCTTACCCAGCGGATTGCCAATGGCCAATATGCGGTTCCCCACGTTCAGCGTGTCGCTGTTACCCAGAACAGCGCGCTGGAGACCGGATGCGGATACCTTCAAAACGGCGATGTCATAGTCCGCGTCTCCGCCGATTACCTGAGCTTGAAAAGTGTCTCCGCCGTATGTGGTGACTTGCACAGAGGAAGCATCCTGCACCACATGATAGTTGGTAAGGATATATCCGTCGCTGCTCAGGATAAACCCGGAGCCGCTGGACGCAGTCTGGACCGGCTGACCGAAAATGTTGACGCCTGCCTGCGAGGTGGTGTTGATGGACACGACGCTGTTTACCGCTGCGGCATAGATCTCGGCATCGCTTATGGCCTTTCCGCTGGCGGTGGTATTCAGCATCACGGGGGTGACCGCAGCGCCCTGCGGGATAACGAGGGCGCCGCCCCCGGTCATACTCCATATGGCTCCGCCGCTCAGCAGGCAGCAGCACAACACGAGCGCAACCCCTTTCCAAAGAAATGGATGCCGTTTCTGCGGGCGGGGACGATCTGCGTTTGAGGGTTCGTAGAGAACGAGCGCGTGAGAAACGTCCGGATCGAACGTATGAGTTTCCTGGTTGCGATACATTACGATTCCTCCTGTAGTTTCGATTTGAAAATGGGCTTATTGCTCTTTTCGAGTATCAGGATAGGCCTGTTTTATGAGAGCGGCATGAAGGGAATATGAGATTTTCTCATTCTGATGAACTTCTGCCTTTATAGGGGAGGAATCGTCTGCGACAGCCCGGTGAAAAGAATAGGGCGCAAGCGGATCATCTGCCTGCGCCCGGCCTCTGTTGATGCTCAATTCAATATGTAAAGATTGATGTGTGCATGAAAACGCTCATTTAATATCCTGACGGCGGAACATCCCTGTCCCGCCGATAACCCCAAGCAGAAGCCACACGCAGCCTACAAGGACACCTGTGAGTAATGCGCCGGATGCAGGCGTTAATGTTGCTACAGCGGAGAGATTGGTGTCGATCCATCCTGTGGAGATTTGAAATCCAATTCTTTTGAAGATAAAGTCCGCTGCGGAAAGCAGGGTCGGGAAGATACTGACAAGGCAGATATTGACGCCGATGGATGCCCCGTTGCTGCGAAGCGTCATTCCGATTGCGATAAAAACCGCAGTATAAGCCATCATGAGGAGCCAGACAGCCAGAAGCATACCAATGAATGCCGATAGGCTGAACACGCCGTGGGGATCAAAGCCAAGGAAAATCGTGCCGGACAGAAGGATGACAGGAACGAATACCACCATCATTAGTGTCACAGCCACTGCGCATGCCAGGAATTTTGCTCCGAACAGTTTTGTTCGATTAAACCCTTTTGACACATAGTTTTTCATCGTTCCGTGGGTAAATTCTCCCGACACAAAAACCGAGGTAAAGACTGCTGCCACCAGGGTCAAAATCGGCATGCTGAACGCATAGCTTGTGATTTCGACCGCGCTCAGGGACAGATCCTGAACATCCGGCTCTCCGCTGGCAACCGCCTGCGACAGGGCGAACGGCAGCAGCGCCGCCACAAAGATGCAGACACAGAGGCAAATCCAGAACGGCCTGGATTTCTTCAGCTTGTAGAACTCCGATTTTACCATATTCATGCTGTCCTCTCTCCAATCAGATTTGTAAAATAGTCTTCCAGCCCTTGCTCGCCCGGAATGATGGCCGATACCTCAACACTGCTTTCCAGCAGGAGCCGATTGATCCTGCCGGCCTGATCCAAGAAGTCGTGCAGAATGATTTCATTGCCGGAGCTGATTCCGAAGTGGTCTGTCACCGCCTCCCGAATCAGGTGCGATGCCGCCTGGGGATCGCTGACCAAAAATTTGAGTTCCTTTCTGCACCGCTGCTCCAATTCCGCGGCGGTAAATTCATCTGCCATTTTCCCTTTGTGGATCACGCCGTAGTGTGTCGCGATCTTGGACAGTTCCTCGAGAATATGGCTGGAAATGATGATAGTCAAATGACGCTCCCGGTTGAGTTTCAGTAAAAGTTCCCGAACCTCAATGATCCCGGTGGGGTCAAGCCCATTCATCGGCTCATCCAGAATCAGCAGTTCCGGCCTGTCCAGAAGGGCAATGGCGATCATGAGGCGCTGTTTCATGCCAAGGGAGGAGTCTTTGGTTTTCTTGCGCCCCAGTTCATGGAGCCCGACAAACTCCAGCAGGTCAGGGATGATCTGCTGATCCTGAATGCCCAGCGCAATCCGGCAGACTTCCATGTTTTCCTGTGCCGTCATGGCCGGATAGAGGGCTGGATTTTCAATGGTGCATCCATTTTGTACCGCTGCTGTTCCAGGTCGTCGCTGCCGAACAGTTTCAGGCTTCCGTCCGTCGGGGCCGCCAGACCGCAGACGATCCGCATGAAAGTGGTTTTGCCTGCACCGTTTTTTCCGATCAGCCCGTAAATGTCCCCTTTACGAACCGTCATATTAACGTGATCGACGGCAAGCTTACCGCCAAAGCTTTTACATAGGCTTTTTGCTTCCACAATATTTTCCATCCTGCCCGTCAAAACAGCAGTCCACAGAGTGCCCCTCTTCCGCCAGCCGTTTGGCCAGGATGCCGTTCAAAGCAACATCATCCTCAATGACTAAAATGCGCATACGCGTTCGCCTCCTTGATTAAGTAATCTCATTTTAATAAAGAAAAATGAGAAACTCATGAGAAAAAATCATTTTGCCTTCATAATCTCATCATTTCCTGACGATTAGATCACCTTGGAAGAGAATAGCATCCTATAAAAACAGACAGGTTGCGCCATACGGAAATGCTTGTGATAAAACCACAGTACTGAAGAATGGCCGTTTTGGATCGGTTGAAGAATTTCTCGCAGATGTTTCATGATATCCCCTTTTTAGTATATTGAAGAACAGGGAAAAACGCAAGAAATGGAAGCAAAGCCAAAAAATAGCTTCAGAATGGTATCTGAAGCCGTTTTTATTGTAGCATAAGTTGTTTTGCGATATTTTCAACAAATCGCATCAGAATAGTTGCGGCCTCTGCATGGGTCACGCCGCTTTCGCGGTGTTTCCTATAGAAGGCTATTGACATAAAAACGTTCTGCATCACATCGATGCTTGGCAGGATACGTTCAACTCTGCGGTACAGATGTATCTGTCGGCTGCGCTGCTGCCTGCGGCACAGGCGTTGGCCTTGGATGAGCTGCTGCCTGCGGCCTGTGAGCAATTGCAGGAGTCGGGGCAGGTGCAGCGAACACGGTGCTTGCAGAAAACGAGTCCTGGCGCCAAGCGCCTGCAGTAAGAGTTAACCGGCTCGTTGCATTCATCCAATGAGGAACTGCCGCTGTCAACTATTCCCGGCTAAACCGTGTGTGCAGGATCGTGGGATATCGCGACAGAAGCATCAAAGGAAATATATGTTTGTAGTTCCGCCCGCCAAGCGGCAACTGACCTTCCTGCCGCTTGGCGGGCGCAGAGGAGAACGTGACCTCCTGAAAATTCGGTTGTATCTGGTTTCCTTTGCGTTCCTGATAGTTTGTACAAACGAAAGCTGCTTTCAAAGTTGACATGGCAAATGATTCGGCACAGTAACAGGACGATTATTTCGGGTGCACATGGTTTGCCAGAGATGCAGACCGGTCTGTGACTGCTTGGGACATTGCGACATCACCAGAGGTCATCGGGCAAGGCGGAGCAGAGCAGGAGAGGATTACTTGGGCCCGGAAGTGGTTGCCATCAGCGAGAAACGTTGCCTGGCCGCCGCACTTGTGGGCAATATCCTGAACAGTGGCCAGGCCAACACCAAAGCGGCCCTCCGCCTTGCTGGACAGACACCGGCCGTTGACCCAATGGAGCCGGGTGGAGGAGGAATTAGCTACTATGATGGTGAGAAATCCATTGGCGGAAATGCTTTTGGCACAGATCCAGCCGCTGCCTTCTCTGCGGAGCGCTTCCACGGCGTTTTCCAGCAGATTGCTCAGCACCAGACAAACATCGGGCAGCAGGAAATCAGGAACAGGTGAATTCTCTAACTGAAGATCCGCCTCAAATCCTTCCGCTTCCGCTAAAGACTGGTAATGCCGGCTCAGGCCGGATACGGCCCAGCTGCCTCCAAAGGTGGTCACAGACCGTTTCAGGACATCTACAAGTTCGGTGAGCAGTGTGTCGGGAACGACTTCGCCGCCAGTAACCTGCAGATAGTGGCGCAGATCGTGCCGGAGCCGGCGCATCTGTTCGAGATCTGAATCAACCTCGAGAAAACCGGTTCGGATCAGTTCGCGAAGACGGCGGTTTTCATGCCGTTCCCGGCAAAGAGTATGGTATAGCCGATGCAGTCCATATGCAGCACTGATAAGCAGAACGGTCAGACCAGCTAAGAGCAGATACTGTACAAGCATTATTTCACCCATAACTGGCGGAGACTGATGAGCTGTAAGGCCTGGACGGAGCGCTTTGCAGCGGTCCTGATAAGTGTGCTCATGATGTTTGGATGAAAGAGAAGATTTGTCCATTCGACGTATTTTTTTATCCATATCGTAAACAGCATCGAATCCATCCCTTTCTGTTGCAGCCAATTCTGCGGGTATCCCTGCATGCGGAGTCGATAAAATCCGGAGTAACTGCATAGCATCTGGTCCGGCAAAAATTTATCGGCTATAGCCGCGCCGTACAATCATCCGGCTGGCCGGATCATGTTTTCATTATACTACAGTGTTTTTGGGGGTTCTATTACCCGTTTTTACCTATAAAAAGGACCATATCCGTACGATTGTACAGACATGGTTCTTTTCCGCTTTTTATCTTTTCAACCGGTCACACACCTGCCCGTTCCAGATAGTCCTTTTGCTTATGCCTTCCATCGCGGTAAATATGCTGTTTTTTCAATGTGAAAGCAGTAAATTTGCAGCGGCAGCAGCATGCATGGCCTGTCA
>DVIY01000038.1 GCA_018710915.1 Candidatus Gallacutalibacter pullistercoris | reverse complement strand
AAATTTCAAAAATACAAAAGAATATTTTCAGCAAGCTGGATTGGGAGAAGTAACCATTCAGGAAATTTTGGAGGCAAAACAAACTGGAGAACCCACCGAAATCAGTGAAAAGCTGCAAAAACTGCGTGAAGATAATCAAGAAGACTACGACAATTATATGTATCAGCTTGAGATTTTGAATAATCTGACAGCTATTACAGAGTCTCAGACGAATGCTGCAAATATGAAAAAAAATCTGAAGGCTCAAATATCGGAAAGTCTACAGGAAATTTCTTTTTCCCAGTGGAAAGAGGACATGTTGATAGAAGCAAGTTCTGATTTATATAGGCGCGTAGATGAGATTGTCAAAAACAAAGAGAATTTACAATTTTTTCCGTTGTACCACTTTTCTTTAGTAAATTCGGATTGGTTTGAAATTCAGTTTGGTATGACAGGGTTTGGGCTTTTGTGGGTAGTTGCTTTTGTGCTGGCAGGGATTATTGTTGGAAGAAGCTTTGGCGGAAGTTTTATGAATCATATGTCCGAAATGATTTATACGGGAAAGCCAGGACGGAAAATTGTCCTGCACAAAATGGCTTCCGTACTCTCAGTTTCCACTTTCATCTATGTCGTTATAATGTTGGTTCTAACAGCAGGCTATGTGATTTTTTTACGCCTTGATTTATATTGGAATATCCCGCTGGCCTCTATGGTAAGTTGGGATGGCCCCGTAATTCCCCGCATACCCATTACGGTAGGAGGATATTGGTGGTTCCAATTTGGGGTAGGTTTGGGAGCTACCTTGATTATGGCTTTGCTCTTTTCGACTGCAACGCTGCTGACAAAAAGTTTTTATGCAGGTTCGGCAATTTCTATTGGTTTTTCGTTACTATTGTTGGGTCTCATTGTGAAAGCACCTGTAGAACAAACTTCGCTGTTGATTATGGGCAGCCCTATTGGTCTATTTTTAAATACAGATAAATTTTTACAAAAAGAATTTTTGTTTTCCATTCTGCCGCATTTTGAAGGATATTCATTGTTGGCATGGGGTGGAATCGCTGTGATTTTTGCTATGCTCGGATTTTTGCGTCTTCGCCGGACGTCACTTTGACTTTCGTTTTTCACATATTCCCGCCATGAGGAATACCCTGATACCAGAAGCGTTCTGGAAGGGGGACCCTCATGGCGGTTTTGTCTTTGCTGCTGTTTGCACTTTCCGGCAATCTGGATAATCTGGTCATCGGCCTCTCTTATGGGATGCGGGGCATCCGTATCCGGCTGGAAGCTGGCATTCTCATTAGTTCGCTGGTGATGGCAGGAACAGCGCTGGCTATGGTGCTGGGACAGAGCCTTCTGTGCTTTTTGCCGCTGGATTTTGCCCGCTTTTTAGGCAGCGCCGTGATGATGGGCCTTGGTCTTGTCTGTTTGTGGAACGTGTGGAAGAACCGCAAAGAGCCGGCTGGGGAGGAACAGTGGCCCAGCCGCCACCCGGAACAGTTCGATAAAGACGGTTCCCGGCATATTGATTGGAAGGAGTCGCTGGCGCTGGGCGGTGCGCTGGCCCTGAATAATGTAGGCTTAGGGCTGGGAGCTGGTGCGGTAGGGTTGCGGCTGGTTCCGGCCTGCACGGCGGTATTCTGCGTCAGTTTCGGCCTGTTGTACAGCGGAAATTTTTTGGGAAGAAAGCGGAGAAAACAGGACAGCGGCCGGGGGATGGAGGCCCTTTCTGGAATATTGATGATTTTGCTGGGAGCAGGAGAGCTTTTCCTGTGAGTTTTTCTCTTTTCGTTGACATTTGAACAGTGGGAAACTATAATGGAATTGTATCGGAAAACGGGCGCTGCGGAGAGTTTCCGCGGCGCTTTTTTCTGTAGTTCCGGCTTATGCATTAAAAAATCTACAAGGTAGGAGGAGAAGTGCTGAAATGGACAACCAGAAAAAAATTATAATGGAAATCTGCTGCGGTTCAGCCGACGATGTGATTCAGGCAGCCAGGGGCGGTGCCGATCGGGTAGAGCTGAATTCTGACCTTTTTCATGGCGGATTGACACCCACTCTGGGTACCCTTCGTACAGCAAAGCGCCACACGGATATTCCCGTAATGGTTATGATTCGTCCCCGTCAGGGTGGGTTCTGCTACACAGAGGTTGAATTTGAAACGATGCTCGATGATGCCCGATTAATGATCGAAAACGGGGCAGATGGCATTGTGTTCGGATTTTTGCACGAAGATGGCACCATTGATAAAGAACGCTGTGCCCGGATGATGGAAGTTATCGGGGAAAAAGAGTCTGTTTTCCACCGCGCCATTGATGTGGTGCCCGACTGGAAGGCTGCTCTGGATGTGCTGATGGAGCTGGGCGTGACCCGGATTCTGACCAGTGGGCAGGAAGCCAACGTTCTCACCGGTGCGGAAACGGTTAAGGAAATGCGTGAGTATGCTGCAGGCCGAATTGAAATTCTGCCTGGTGCGGGAATCCGTCCCGCCAATGTGGAAAAAGTTTTGGCCCTTACCGGTTGTGATCAATTTCATTCTTCCGCTTCTGGTACGGCTTATGACAATTCTACTGCAAACAGCCATGGTATTTTCTTTGGCGGTGCGCTCTATCCGCCGGAGGACCGGTATTCCGTCACCGATAGCCAGGCTGTTGCGAGATATTCCAGCCTGATGAAATAAATACAGAGGAGAGAGTTGTATGATGTTTGACAGACAAGCCTATGAAAACCGTATGAAGTGGTATGTGCATGACCGTTTTGGTATGTTTATCCACTGGGGGCTTTATTCAATTCCTGCCAGAGGTGAATGGATTCGCAGCATCGAAGAGATCACCAAAGAGGATTACATGAAATACTTCGAGGAGTTTGACCCGGTAGATTATGACCCCAAGAAATGGGCCAGAGCCGCAAAAGAGGCTGGCATGAAATATGTGGTCCTCACTGCAAAGCACCACGACGGTTTCTGCCTGTGGGATACGGAAACCACAGACTTTAAAGCGCCCAATACCAAAGCTGGCCGCGACCTGATCCGCGAATATGTGGACGCTGTTCGTGCAGAGGGTTTGAAAGTTGGCCTGTACTATTCCATTATTGACTGGTATCATGAGGACTTCCCGCATTATGGAGATAAGCAGCATCCCATGCGCAACCGCCCCGAATACAGCAATGAAAACCGTGATTTTAACCGCTACCTGGCCTATATGCACGAGCAGGTGCGCGAGCTGTGCTCCAATTACGGCAAGATTGATGTACTGTGGTTCGATTTCTCCTATGACAATCTGCGCGGCGAAGCATGGAAAGCCACCGAGCTGATCACTATGGTGCGCTCTTTGCAGCCGGATGTTATCATCGATAACCGCCTGGAGTGCAGCGGCGAAGGATATGGTTCTTTGGCGGCCTGCAAGCCTACCCCGTATCATGGCGACTTTGTCAGCCCCGAGCAGATGATCCCGCCGCAGGGCATCCGCGACGTAGAGGGCCGTTTGATTCCGTGGGAGTCCTGCGTGACCATGAACAATCACTGGGGCTACTGCGGTACAGATACCGAGTTTAAGCCTGCTCCCATGCTGATTAAAAAGCTGGTGGAGTGCATCTCCAAGGGCGGCAATATGCTGCTGAATGTCGGCCCCGATGCACGCGGAAATATCCCCGAGGAATCCATGAAAATCCTTGGTGAAATCGGCCGCTGGATGAAGAAAAACAGCAAATCCATTTATGGCTGCGGTATGGCTGACATGCCCAAGCCTGATTGCGGTCGTGTGACCCGCAACGGCAATCTGCTGTATTACCATGTGTATGAAAACAGCATTGGCCCGCTGCCGCTGACCGGACTGCCGGTGGATAAGGTAAAGAAAATCCGCATGCTCGCAACCGGCCATGAAGTCCCGGTTTCTACCAGTTGGGTGCACAGCGATTATCCGGACGTGGTGTTCGCTGATCTGGGTACCAATCCGATATTGCCCGATCCGGTGGATACGGTTCTGGAAGTGGAATTGAGTGAATAAACAGGCGTATCTGAAAGCAGAAAGTTTCAGATAGCCCCTATATAAGGAGAAGGGCCCGATGCAGGCCAGTGAGACCGGGGCCCCCGGTTCTCATGCGGTTCTGCATCAGACCCTTTTCAGCAGTTTGGAGGAATCAGAATGGAGCCTTTGTTTACTGAACAGGAATTGCAGCAAAGTGAAGTCCGATATCAGCAGGCGCTGGAACGCTGCCCAGCCCGCCGGGAAGAAATCGAGGCATTTCTGGCAGCATTGGAAGAAGAAGAACAGCAGGCTATGCGCTTTGTGGTGGGAAATATGCCGCTGAGCGATCTGGTCGCTGGTGACCTCACTGTGATTAGCGGGGAGGTCTGCCATGCATTGCGTGCACGCCGTGAGCTTTCTTATGCAGCTTCTGTACCGGCTGGATTGTTCCGCAACTATGTGCTGTTTTACCGTGTGAATAATGAGAATATCGAGCCGCACCGTGCAGATTTCTATCAGGAGCTTGCCCCGCGCGTACAGGGAAAGACTATGCAGGAAGCAGCTCTGGAAGTCAACCACTGGTGCTTTGAAAAAGCGACCTACCAGGCAGCAGATGAGCGCACCGCTTCCCCGGTGACAGTCCTGCGCCGCGGATATGGGCGCTGCGGAGAGGAATCGACTCTGACAGTAGAGGCCATGCGCAGTGTGGGAATCCCGGCTCGTCAGTGTTATGCACCGCGCTGGGCGCATTGTGACGATAACCACGCCTGGGTAGAAATCTGGGCAGAGGATGGCTGGCATTATCTGGGCGCCTGCGAGCCGGAAGCAGTGCTGGATAAAGGCTGGTTTACTTCGGCGGCTTCCCGTGCAATTCTGGTACATTCCCGCGCATTTTCACAGATGGTGCCGGGTGAAGAGATTGTAGAGCAGACACCGGTTTATACAACGGTGAATAATATTCGCGTATATGCCCAGCCGCGCCGCCTGTATGTGCATGTTTTGCAGGACGGAAAGCCGCTAACTGGTGCAATCGTCCGTTTTGAGCTGGTGAATTATGCGGAGCTGTATCCGCTGTATACCGGTGTAACCGGAGAAGATGGCACGGTGCAGCTGCTGGCCGGAATGGGTTCCTTGTATCTGCATGTCAGCGCGAACGGGAAATACCTCAACCGCCTGGTTGATTTGCGCGAAGAGGGAGAAGTCACGGTTGAGATGGCGGAAGCTGTTTCTGCGCGCGAAGGGGTAGAGGAATTTGATATGGTTCCGCCGGAAGGCAAAATTCCCGGCGCTGCTGCCCTAACGCCGGAGCAGGAAGCACGCCACGAAGAGCGCCTTGTACAGGCAGAAAAACAGCGTCAGGAACACGAATCCAGCTGGTTTACCCCGGAGACGGCCAAAGAAAAAATGAATGGCCGTGCTGGTGAAGAGGAGTTTGTCCGCGCTTTGGTAAATGCCCGCGGAAATTATGAGGAAATCCTGTCCTTTATTGATGACAGCCGCTTCCCCGATGAAGAAAAAGCTGAAATGCTCTCCACACTGCGGGAAAAGGATTTTGCGGATACCCCTGCTGCGGTGCTCACAGAGTATCTCACCTGTGCCCGTGTATTCCGGGAGAAGTTCCCGCATGACCTGTATGTAGAGGGAATTCTCGCACCGCGGATTCATAATGAAATGATTCTGCCGGTTCGCCCCGGAATCTGTGATTTCTTTGCGCAGAAGGGAATCGAGTTCTCTGATGCCTGTGCAGTGGCGGATTATCTGCGCAAAAATATTACACTGCTGGATGAATATGAATACAGCGACCTGGTCGCGGATGCCCGCGCTGTGCTGCGCTGCGGCGTGTGCGCTGCGCTTTCGCTGAAGACAATGTTTGTGGCAGCTTGCCGTGCACTGGGCTTCCCTGCAAGACTGAACCCTGTCACCGGTGTACCGGAATATGGCTGTGAGGGGGCTTTCCGTCCGCTTCCTGTCGGTCATACCCTGACCTGTGACGCAGAAACCGTGGGAGCCTGTGAACAGGGCTCTCTGACACTGGTGAACGAAAGCGGCCGCGAAATGAATTACTTCCAGCAGTATTCTGTTGCACGCCTGACAAACGGCGCCTATGAATCACTGGTGATGTGGGGGCAAGTGCTGCGCGACCGTCAGACACTGTCTGTAGAGCCGGGCGAGTACCGCGTTCTCACCAGTGCCCGACAGATTGACGGTTCCATCCTGGTTCGCGCATATTTTGTCCGGGTAGAGGCAGGAAAAGAAACCGTGCTGCCCATCGCACTGCGTCCTGACCGTATTCGCGAGAAGCTGCATTTTGCAGAGCTTCCGATGCCGGGACTCCTTCCGCTGGTAAATGGCGACCAGCCGATGTGTGAAGGACGGCAGCATGTGCTGGCTTTCCTGGAGCCGGGCAAAGAGCCGACGGAACATCTGCTCAATGAATTGATTGAACTGCGGGATGCTTATGTACAGGCGAAGCTGCCGGTACGGTTTGTGGTATTCCATGAAAAGGCGCTGGAAAACCGCAAGCTGAACCTGACGCTGGAATCGCTGCCGGAAGTACAGGTGATGCTGTGCCGTGACCGTGCTGCGCTGCGCCCAATCCGGGAAGCGTTGCATGTGGGCGATGAGAGATTGCCGCTGGCTGTAGCAGTAGATAAGGACGGCAAGGGTCTGTTTGCTTTTGCCAACTATAACGTGGGAACCGCAGGAACGCTGCTCGATATTTTCAAAGCAGTATAAAGGGAAATTCGGGCTTACACCATACAGAGAGGAGCTTCATCGTGATACGTTATGCCATTATTGGAAGCGGGAAAATTGTCCGCACATTTTTGGAGGCTGCTGCAAAAGTGCCGGAGCTCAAGCTGTTTGCGGTATATTCGCGCAGCCTGGAAAGAGCCCGGGCGTTTGGCCAAGAATTCGGTGCAGAGCGTTTTTATGATTCGCTGGAAGCGCTGGCCGCTGACCCGGAAGTGGATGCGGTCTATATCGCCAGCCCGAATTACTGCCATTGTGAGCAGTCGATCCGTATGATGGAGGCAGGAAAGCATGTGCTGTGCGAAAAGCCGGTGGCCTCTAACTTGCAGGAATATGAAAAGATGCTGGAAACGGCAAGGCGCTGCGGTGTGATCTTTTTTGAAGCGATGCGCTCTGCATTTACACCGGAAATGGCGGTGCTGGAAAAAGCGATTCCAAAACTTGGAAAGCTCCGTCAGGCTTCATTCAGTTTTTGTCAGTACTCTTCCCGGTATGACAACTTCAAAAATGGCATTATTGAAAACGCCTTTAAACCGGAGCTTTCCAATGGCTCTTTGATGGATATCGGCGTGTATTGCGTGTATCCGATGGTACATCTTTTTGGAATTCCCAAAACACTGCATGCAGATTCTGTTTTCCTGGAAAATGGAGTAGACGGCGCTGGTGCGGTGTTGGCCGGTTACGGAGATATGCAGGTGCAATTGCTCTATTCCAAAATCTGCGACAGCCATGCGCCCAGCGAAATTCAGGGTGAAAATGGTTCCATTGTGATTGACAAGCTCTCACAGACCCAACGGATGACATTGTATCTGCGAGGAGAAGAGCCGCAGGAACTGCCGATTGTGGTGTGCAGCAACAATATGGAATATGAGGCCGCCAAGTGGGCGGATTGGATTCTGGGTGTCCGTGACCCGGGCGAACTGTTCCGTGCACAGGAAGATTCCGGAATGGAAATGCGCGTGATGGATGAAATCCGTAAGCTGTGTGGAATCCGCTTCCCGGCAGATGAGAAAAACTGAATTGACATAACAAAAGCCAGCCGCAGAGAATTGTTCTTTGCGGCTGGCTTTCTCATTTTTTGAAGTTTTCGAATCAGACGGTAGTCAGAATTACCGTGCAATCGCCGGTAACGGTAACAGTGCCGTTGCCTGCTGGTACAAACACGCTGTCTCCCTTGCACACGGGCAGGGTCTCTCCGTCGCTTTCCATGGTGCCTTCTCCGTCTACGATCACGAAGGAACGGAAGCTATTGTCATCAATTGCAAAAGGCTGTGCGCCGTTGACGACAAATTTATCGGTGGTGAAATATTTGCAGGTAGCCAGACGGGTCTTTACAGCGGCTTCCAGCTGCTCGGGGGCAAATGTGTGAGCCGAAGTGTCAGAGGGGGTCATCTTGGAAACTTCAATGGCTTTATCCACATGCAGCTCACGCAGATTTCCGTTCTTGTCACGACGGCCATAGTCATATACGCGGTAGGTGGTGTTGGAGTTCTGCTGAATCTCACAGATAATGATGCCTGCGCCAATGGCGTGAATAGTGCCAGCTTCAATAAAGAAAACGTCGCCCTTATGTACCGGAACCTTGTTCAGCACTTCCAGCAGGGTGTTATCTTCGATTTTAGCACGGAATTCCTCTTTGGAAATCTCACGGTTTACACCAAAATACAGAGAAGCCCCCTCATCACAGTCGAGGATGTACCACATTTCGGTTTTGCCATACTCATGCTCTACGCGCAGTGCATATTCATCGCTGGGGTGCACCTGAATGGAGAGGGGGTTTTTGGCGTCGATAAATTTGATGAGCACGGGGAAGTTTTCGAATGCTTCGCCGTTCTTGCCCAATACCTGACGTCCGGCCTTCTCAATATACTCTGTCAGGGTCAAGCCGTCGTACTCGCCGCCGCGAATCACACTCTGTCCGGCAGGATGGGTAGAAAGCTCCCAGCTTTCAGCCACAATGTCGAGGTCGCTTTTTTTGTTGTACTCAGTCTTCAGGCGGGTGCCTCCCCACAGATAATCCTTAAATGCAGGTTCCAGTTTCAGCATCTTCATGTTTTTCAATACCTTCCTTTCCGGCTCTCATTCGGCCGTCAATTCTATTTCTATGATATACCATAAACACAAAAACAGCAAGAAAAACCGGGAGATTTTCCACCGGTTTTCCCTGCTGTTTGGAAAATCCGTTTATTTTTTCTGTCCGTAATAAGCGTTTGCGCCGTGCTTGCGCAGGAAGTGCTTATCCAGAAGCTCCTGCTGCATGGGCTGCATCTGCACGCCAAAGGTGTTTTCCGTGTGCCAGGCCATCATGGCCAGTTCTTCCAGGACCACGGAGTTGTGAACTGCTTCGAAGCAATCCTTGCCCCAGGTGAAGGGGCCATGAGATTTGACCAGTACAGCCGGAATATCCGAGGGCTTTTTATCCTGGAAAGTCTCGACGATTACCTTGCCGGTTTCCAGCTCATATTCACCGTGAATCTCGTCGGGGGTCATTGCACGGGTGCAGGGAACAGCACCATAGAAATAGTCGCCGTGTGTTGTGCCATAAGCCGGAATATCGCGGCCGCTCTGTGCCCAGATGGTAGCCCAACGGGAATGTGTGTGCACAATACCACCGATTTCGGAAAAATTGCGGTACAGCTCCAGGTGAGTGGGAGTGTCGGAAGAAGGATTCAGCTCACCTTCTACCTTGTTGCCGTTCAGGTCCATTACGACCATATCTTCCGGGCGGAGCTTGTCATACTCCACGCCAGAGGGCTTGATGACAAACAAGCCGGATTCACGGTCGATTCCGGAGACATTTCCCCAGGTAAAAACGACCAGCCCATGAGCGGGCAGCTGCAAATTGGCCTTCCATACCTGTTCCTTAAGCGCTTCTAGCATTGAAAAATCCTCCTGTAAAGTGAATGTCAGTCAGAGTGTGTTTGCAGTGGCGCACCCCGCACAGATTCCTTCCAAACGAGCTTCATGGGCATCGTCAGCGGCTTTTCCCGGGATTGATGCTCAATCATTCGGATAATCTTCCCAGCGGCTTCACGTCCCATCTGCTCTTTTGGGTGATGGAACGAAGTGATTTTCACGGGCGAGTACTGTGAAATACTGGAATTATCAAAGGAAATCACCGAAATTTCTTCCGGAATCCTTTTCCCTTTTTGCTGCAGCAGTTCAATCAATCGGTAGGCAATCTGGTCGTTATAGCAGACCACACCATCACAACGACTGAGCGTGCGGAAAATCCGTTCACGGCTCTCGCCGTCGAATAACGTATCCCGATCACCGGTAGAATACCATATGACTGCATCATCGTTAATTTCCTGTCCACAGTCCATCAACCCCTGTGCAAAGCCGGCATATCGCTGGTGCCCCTGCATATCGTCAGATTTAAAAATTCCGCCCAGATTACGGCAGCCGGCATGCAGCAGGACACGTGAAGCGAGGTTTCCGCACTGCCGGTCATCTGTAACCACATAAACAGAACTGGGCAGTTCCCGATAGTAGCCGTTAAAAAACACACAGGGAATCCCCATGCTTTCCAGCTTTTGATACAGGGAAATATTGGGGTTGGGCAGGGCGGTTTTGGTTCCCTCTACAATTAAACCATCCACGCCATTTTCCAGCATGGACTGCAAAATCTGACGCTCTGTTTCCACGCGGTTTTTGGTCACGCCAAGCGTCAGCCGGTATCCATGTGCAGAGAGGACTTCCTCGATGCCACGGGTAATGACGGGGAAAATATAGTCTGAGATATAGGTAGTGATAACGCCGATGGTTCCGCTTTTGGCCGAGGAAGAAATCCCACGGGCAATGTAGGTGCCGCTGCCGCGTCTTCGTACCAGGATTCCTTCGCGCTCCAGCGTTCCCAGCGCCTGGCGTACCGTCTGGCGGCTGAACCCATATTTCTCAGAAAGCTCGTTTTCAGAAGCGAGGCGGTCACCCGCCTGAAAAGCACCGGAAGCAATTTGTTCCCGGATTGCATTTGCCAGGATGGCATATTTCGGCAGGTTCTTTTCCATTATAAAACGGGACACCTCCTCTGTCAAATTGTACATACAACTTTATCATATAATACAGACCACTTTTT
>DVIY01000037.1 GCA_018710915.1 Candidatus Gallacutalibacter pullistercoris | reverse complement strand
GCGGCTTGAGCGACAAAACTGTTGTTTTATCAAATTCGGGAATACCATTGCTTGCAATGGTGTTCTTCACAGCACTTGAGCGACAACTGCATGTTCAATGCATTTCGATTTAAAAGGCCAACGGCCTTTTGTCGGCAAACAGTTATCAACTGCCCACAAACCATACCGCCACTAAGATTTTGTTCAATAAATTTTTAAGGCATATTCTGAAAAGAGGGGAATTCTTTATGCCGCTGACCACCATTATTTGGGACTGGAACGGCACGCTGGCCGATGATGTGCGTGTCGCCTTACAGTCCGTCAATGATATTTTGGCCCGCAGAGGGCGCGTTCCCATTACCTTGAACGATTATTATTCCTACATCGATACCCCAATCCGCCGTTTTTACGAGCACCTGTTCTCTCCGCTGGATGACACGCTTTTCGGACAGATTCTGGTGGAATTCAATGAGGGCTACCGCCTGCATATGGACGATACCGGCTTGATGGCGGGCGGTAGGGAAACGCTGGAACGCTTTCAAAAAGCCGGGCTGCGGCAGATGATTGTTTCTTCCAGCCATATCGGGGAGCTGCTGCATTTTGGACGCCTGTTTGGAGTAGAGGGCTATTTTGACCCGATTCTGGGCGCAGAAGACTTTCAGGCCTCGGGCAAAGTGGAAATGGCCTGCCGGTTTTTGCGGGAGCGGGGGATTTCGCCGGATGAATGTGCGGTAATTGGGGACACCCTGCATGACCGGGACATGGCCAAGGCCATCGGCTGCCCGGTATGCCTGCTGGACCGGGGGCATCAGGGCAGAAAAGAACTGGAAGATTCGGGAAAACCGGTGTTTCATGAACTGGCCGAAATCGGTGATTTTCTGCTGGCAGGTACATGATTGACAAATGCTTTTATTTCCGATATACTAATCAGGTATAATTTTCCACCATGAAGGTGGTCAAACGAAAATGGACTTTCGTTTCCTGCATCCTCCGCAGACCGGCGGAATGTGCGGGTTTTGGTGTTTTGCTTGAAAGGAAGCCGGTAAGGCAGCGCTGCACGAAGCAGCTTTGCTTTGCCGGCTTTTTTGTATGCAAACGCCCTCCGGTTATATGAAAACGAAAGGATTGCTGCAAAATGTCCCGTATGAAAACCACCAAACATCTCGTCTTTACCGCCCTGTGCATCGCGCTGGGCCTGCTTCTGCCCAGTGTGTTCCACATGTTCGGCACCGGTACCCAGTTTTTGCCCATGCATCTGCCGGTTCTGCTGTGCGGATTTCTCTGCGGTGCACCCTGGGGCGCTGTATGCGGCCTGTTGACCCCTCTGCTCTCTTCCCTGCTCACCCAGATGCCGCCCCTCTTCCCCACTGCTCCGGCCATGATGCTGGAACTCTGTGCATATGGCGCACTAACCGGCATTTTCTATCGCAAACTGCGGCTGAATGTCTATGTTTCCCTGCTGCTGGCCATGATTGGAGGCCGGATTGTTTCCGGCCTGGCAAACGCCCTGTTCATGGGGCTGGCCAATGCGCCCTATGGCTTTGAAATGTTCCTCACCGCCAGCTTTGTCACAGCGCTGCCGGGCATCATCATTCAAATCATTGTCATTCCTCTGCTGGTGCTGGCTTTGCAGAAAGCCGGTTTCCTGTCAAGGAAGTAACCCAGAAAGGATTTCTCTATGGACACCAACATCATCCGCGATTTTTTTGACCAGCGGGCTTCCCACTGGGACGAAACCTGCTTTCATGATCCGAACCGTCTGGCAGCGATTGCCGCACTGGCACAGATTCACGCCGGAGACAGGGTGCTGGACATCGCCTGCGGAACCGGCGTATTCATCCCGGAGCTGCTGCGCTATGAACCGGCTTCTGTGCTGGGAATCGACTTTTCCACCGGGATGATCCGCGCAGCAAAGCAAAAACTGCACGACTCCCGCGTCCGGCTGGAAGCGGCAGACCTGTTTGACCTGACAGAAACAGGCTTTGACGCCGCCACCATCTACAGCGCATACCCTCATTTCCCCGACAAAGAAAAGCTGGTGGAAAAGTTATTTTCGCTGCTTCGTCCCGGCGGACGCGTTCTCATCGCACACAGTGAAAGCCGGCACACCATCAATGGCCGCCATCATCAGGGCGCACAGGCGGTATCAATCCCCCTGCGCCCGGTACAGGAAGAAGCGGCCGTTTGGGAGCGCCGCTTCACACTGGACATTCTGGCGGATACCGAAAGCTTCTATCTGATTTCCGGAACCCGAAAAGAGGGGTAAGGTTTATGAAAATAAAACAGCTGCGAAAAGCCAGGTTGCTTCTCGCAGCTGTTTTTCATACCTTTTCCACTAATTTTTTCACTTCACTGACCGCCTCGGCCAAATAGGACTGCATGGGTTTGGGTTCTACCCCCACCACCCGCGCACATTTCGCAATGGGAATCAGCAGCTTTCCGGCTTTGCTTCCCGCTACTGCCGCCGCCATGGCCGGGGTGATTTCACCCATCATTGCGTTTGCCATAATAATACCGATTGGCCCCAGAATCAAATCGGCCCGCGCACTGTTGAACACCACCGGGTTTTCTCCGGTCGCTCCGGCATCTGCACCCGCGCGCAGCATGGCCGAAGTCGCAAGCACATTGGTTCCGACCGCCAGAATTTCGGCATCCTCTATTCCAGCTTGCCGCATTTGTTCAATCAGGCCGCTTCCGATTCCGCCGCCCTGCCCGTCAATTACCAGTATTCTCACAAAAGCCCTCCCTGTTTCAGCCTGTTTTCCACTTTACTATGCTTTTCTGCTTTTGTCAAGAATCCCTTTCAGACAAATTTGCTTCCAATTTGTAACCCTTTTGTTAAGATAATTTCATTTTTATATTTCTTTATTAGAATTTTATCAATCCTTTTTTATGTATACTT
>DVIY01000036.1 GCA_018710915.1 Candidatus Gallacutalibacter pullistercoris | reverse complement strand
CGATCCTTTTTCCCTTTGTGTTCTTGTTTACAAACCAAAAAACTGCTCTGGCTTGATTGCCGGAGCAGGTTTTTCTACAAGCTGAGGGCTGCCTTGCGGCAGCCCCTTCTCTATTTTTGATTAAGCCTTCATGGCCTCTGCAAAAAACTTGTTGTGCACAGCTGTAACAGCCTTGTCGGCATCTCCAGCGGCAATCAGCACAGAAATCTTGATTTCGCTGGTGGAAATCATCTGGATGTTGATGTTGGCTTCGAACATAGCCTCGAACATCTCGGCAGCCACACCAGGATGGCTTTCCATGCCGGCGCCCACGATGGACACCTTTGCCACATTCTCATCGTATACCACGCTGGAAGCGCCCAGAGACTCGGCATAGGGGTTCAGCATTTCGATGGCGGCTTTCAGGTTATCCTGGCCAACGGTAAAGCTGATATCCTTGGTGCCGTTGCGGCCAACAGACTGCAAAATAATATCCACGTTGATATTCTTGGCAGACAGCTTGGAGAAGATCTTGAATGCCAAACCAGGCTTATCCGGCACGCCGATAATCGAGATCCGTGCAATATTTTCGTCCTTTGCCACGCCGCTGATGAGCATCTTTTCCACTTTTGTTTCCTCCTTCACGATTGTACCCGGTACTCTGGAGAGGCTGGAGAGCACTTCCAGTTCAATGTTATATTTCTTTGCCATTTCTACCGAACGGTTGTTGAGCACCTGTGCGCCCAGCGTTGCCAGCTCCAGCATTTCATCATAAGAAATGGTAGAGAGCTTCCTGGCGCCCGGAACCTTTCTGGGGTCGGCAGTAAACACGCCTTCCACATCGGTGTAAATCTGGCACAGGTCTGCATGCATCACCGCAGCAATTGCCACTGCGCTGGTGTCGGAACCGCCGCGGCCCAGTGTCGTCATATCGTCGTAACGGTTAATCCCCTGGAAACCGGTGACCACCACAATGTTCTTTTTATCCAGCTCTTTGCGGATACGGTCAGGCACCACCCGCTTGATACGGGCGTTGCCATAGGCGGAAGAAGTGACAAAACCAGCCTGCCAGCCCAGCAGTGAAACCACCGGGAAGCCCAGCTTTTCGATAGCCATTGCCAGCAGGGAGGCGGACATCTGCTCACCTGCGGTCAGCAGCATATCCATTTCACGCTTGGAAGCGTCCGGATTGATTTCTTTAGCCTTGGCGATCAGGTCGTCAGTAGTGTCGCCCTGTGCGGAAACCACTACGATCAGATCGTTGCCTTCTTTGTACTTGCTGGTAACAATATCGGCAACATTGAAGACCCGCTCTGCATTGGCTACAGAGGAGCCTCCGAATTTCTGTACAATCAAGCTCATATCTTCTTTCCCTCACTCTCTTACTCAATCACGATCTTCGCGCCTTCGGAATCAGCGCGAAGGATCTCCGTCTGCCATCCGGTAATCCCCTTTTCTTCCAGATGCGCAGCGGCCTGGCGGATGAAACCGTCCGCATGCCCGGCATCCACAAAGGCAATGATGGTGGGGCCGGCGCCGCTGACATACGTACCCAGAGACCCCAGCTCATACGTCATACGGAATACCTGGTCGTAATGGTCGATCAGGCCGCTGCGGTACGGCTGGTGCAGGCGGTCCTGCACGGCCACACGCAGGTTCCCCAGGTTCCCGGAGAACAGCGAAGCGGTCATCAGAGCAGAACGGGACAGATTGTACACCGCGTCTGCGCGGGAATAGTTCTCGGGCAGGACAGAACGGGCTTTTTCTGTTTTCAGCTCAAACGGCGGGACCAGAACAGCAAAACGGATTTTATCGGAAACGGGCACGCTGACGCTATACACCCGTTTGCCTTCAATAGCAGAAGTCACCAGACCGCCAGCGATGGCGGGAGAGGTGTTGTCGGGATGGCCTTCGATCTGTGCTGCCAGATTGATGAGGTCCTCCTGAGAGAGAGGGTTGCCCAGCATCCGGTTTGCGCCCAGAATTCCGGCTACGATACAGGCTGAGCTGCTTCCCAGGCCGCGTGCCATGGGAATGTTATTTTCCTGAAGAATCTTCAGGCCGGGCAGCTTGTGGCCGCAGCTCTCGTACAGATAATTGGCGGCCCAGAAAATCAGGTTGGAGGTATCGGTGGGGATTTTGGTGTTGTCTTTGGAAGAAATTTCTACAGAGTCCCACTCTTCCATCCACACGTGATTGTATTTATTCAATGCAATTCCCAGTGCGTCAAAACCGGAGCCCAGGTTGGCGCTGGTTGCAGGTACATCAATGCGTATCATTTCCTATCTACATCCTATTCTCAGTGATTTGGAATGGTTCCTTACAGGTCGGCTACGCGCACGGTGGTTTCCACCTTGACGCCCATCCTGGAGAGCTGCTCCAGCTTCTCGCGGATATCTTTTTCCTTCATTTCCTTTGTCACAAAGGCCAGCTCATTGCGCGGAGCATCTTTTCTGGAAAGCTGCTGCACACCGCCAAACAGGGCGTCGGCAGTCCCCAGCGCCACCGAAGCGTTTTCTGCGGTAGCACGTACATACATCGGCAGCACGTCCTCCAGATAGTCTTCGACATAATCGGGGGAACCATCCTCCCAGAAGAGGTATTTACGCGCCTTGATATGTTTCACGCAGTCGATGATATCTGCGACCACAGCGCTCGCAGTGGGCAGCTTGCCCGCGCCCTTGCCGTAGAATACCACGTCGCCGGTGGCATCGCCGCGCACCAGGATGCCGTTGAACACATCATCCACATTTGCCAGCTGGCTTTCGCGGTCGATGAACATCGGGCAGCAGATAATCTGGATTTTGCCGCTTTCCAGCATCTTCACGCGGCCAATCAGCTTGATGACGCCGCCCCAGCTCTCGGCATAGTCCACATCAGCCAGCGTCAGGTTTTCAATCCCTTCGGTATGTACCTGCCCGGGATAGACATGGCGGCCGAATGCCAGGGAAGCCAGGATGCAGATCTTCCGGCAGGCATCGTGGCCTTCAATATCCGCTGCAGGGTTGCGCTCGGCATACCCCAGCTTCTGAGCCAGCGCCAGTGCGTCTTCAAACGTCATCTGTTCGCGGATCATCTTTGTGAGAATAAAGTTCGTAGTGCCGTTGAGGATGCCTGCAATGCCAATTACGTCGTTGGCTGCCAGGCACTGGCTGATCGGGCGGATAATCGGGATACCGCCGCCCACGCTGGCTTCAAACAGGAAATTCAGGTTGTTTTTCTGCGCAATCGCCAGCAGCTCGGCGCCCTTGGCCGCCACCAGCTCTTTATTGGAAGTGACCACGCTCTTGCCGTTTTCCAGGCAGGCCTTCACATACTCAAAAGCAGGGTGCAGGCCGCCCATCACTTCTGCAACGATTTGAACCTCCGGGTCGTTCAGGATGATATCAAAATCTTTGACAAACCGGTCAGCAAAAGGACTGTCCGGGAAGTCGCGCAGATCGAGAATATATTTAATTCGAATTTCTTCTTTGGCGCGTCTGGCAATACTGTCAATATGCACACGCAGGACTTCGCCTACGCCGGAACCAACCACACCGTAACCCATAATTGCAATTTTTACCATCATTCACACCTCTTTTGATATTCGCTTCTCCAACAGGGATATCCGGAAGGCCCGCATTTGTTTTTATGCAAAAGCCGGGCGCATTATTTGTCCGAAATACTGTCGATACTCAAAACTCCGTCCACCTGCTTCAGCTGTTCCAGCAATTCCTCTACCGAAGAATCCATGTGGTCCACCCGGGCCGATATGGAAACCAGGGCCCTGCCGTTCACCGGGATGTTCTGGTTGATGGTCAGGATATTGGCTCCCTTTGCATAAATTGCCGAAATCAAAGACATCAGAACACCGGGGCGGTCCAGCAATACTGCCTGCACGGTGAGCATATGGCTGCTCAGCTTGCGGTTATAAGGATACACCGCATCCTTATATTTGTAAAATACGCTGCGGGAGATGCCGGCCATACGCACTGCCTCGGATGTGCTGGAGGCCTCCCCATTCAGAAGGAACTGCTTGGCCTGCAGGACTTTTGTGAAGACTTCCGGCAAAGCATCCTGCTCTACCAGAAGGTACGTTGCGTTTCTCATTGTTCACCACCTGAATACGATTGTGTTTCAGCAAGGAACAGTTTATCACAGACTTGCACGTTTTTCAATAGGCATCCTTTGTTTTTTTTTTCAATATTCGCCAGATTCTTGTATATTATTCCGAAAATCACCTGGCTGAGCTGTTTTCAGTACAGAAAAACAGCCCCGGCTGCTATGGCCAGGGCTGTTTGATAATGAATTTATCAGTCACCCCATGGATTCCACAGGTCTTCTTCATCCGGCTCAGAAGAGGCAGAACTGGAATCCGTACTTGACTCTGGAGCAGGAGACGGCGTAGGAGTGGGAGACGGGCTCGGACTGGGGGTTGGAGCCGCTGTTGGGGTTGGCGTGGGAGATGCCGTCGGGGTTGCTGTTGGACTTGCAGAGGGCGTTACGCTGGGGCTTGGGGAGGCTTTTGCATCCTTATGCTCAATTTTACAGGTCGCCGGCAGCCTGGACGGCTGATACCAGCCGGTTGCTGTTTCTTTACATTCTTCCCCGGCGAGCAATCCAGATTCCAGACAATATTTTGCTGAAACTACCGAAGAATCAAGCGTATAGCTCCAATCGGACGCGTTTTTATCCTCTACGCAGCGGCTCATAATCGCCCGCCACAGTGTCAGCGGGTCACTGGTGCTGGGAAGTTCCGAAAGGGTGGGATAACCCGACCAGACCGCTGCAACCGCGTACTGCGTACCGCCGACAAACCAGGCGTCACAGTTCGAGTCGGTGGTGCCGGTCTTACCAAACACATCCCAACCGGAAATTGCGGCACGGCGGCCGGTACCGGCAGAATTGTAGATTGGTTCATGCAGCAGGTGGTTCATCACAGTAGCATCTTCTGTCGACAAAACCTGTTCCGGCACATTCTGGGTGTTATCCAGTATCCGGTTCCCATCATGATCCTCTACATAATAATAGGTATACGGCTCATTATACTGACCGCCGTTGCCAAAAATCTGATATGCCGCAGCCATTTCTTTGACTGTCATACCGCCGTTCAGGCCACCGATGCTCATAGCGCCGATGGACATGCTGTCTTCCTGCGTCAGGTTCTCGAAATGGAGTTTGTTTGTGAGGAAATCAAAAACAGTGGACGTACCAATCTGCTTGGTCAGCTGGGCTGCCGTAGTATTCTGTGAAATGGCGATGGCATATGGCAGCACCATCTCGCCCTGAGGTTCTTTCCAGGCGTTATGCGGGCCAGGGTCTCCGTTGGGAAAGTAATTGTCTACATATTCATCCTTCAGCAGGCTGGAGTAGTTAATCATCCCCATATCCATAGCGGCGGAATATACACCAATGGGCTTGATGGTAGAACCGGGCTGGCGCTTGGCATCGGTGGCGTAGCTGAACCAGAGGTTGCCCGTCTTTTCCTGCCGGGAACCGACAGTCGCCAATACACGCCCGTTGTAATCCATCATCAAAAACCCGGATTCCACCGCGCCGTCCGTGCTGTAGTTACTCTCGTCTGCATACTCTTCCTCGGCGATTTTCTGGGTCTCGGAATCCATCGCACAGTAAATTTTCAGGCCATTGTGGTAGAGCATCTCCTGTGCCTTGGTTTCGTCGCAGTCGTACAGCTCCATCAAATCAGCGGTTACTTCGTCGTACATGGCTTCGATATACCAGTTCCACACAGAGGAATCGCCCTGGTCTTCGCTTTCTGCTTCCTGGCTGTAGCCGACAAACTTCATATGCTCCGATTTTTCCATGGCTTCTTCATACTCTGCCTTGGAAATCTTCTCCTGGTCATACATGGCCGTCAGCACTGTCTGCTGGCGTTCCTTATTGTTTTCAGGGTACATAAGCGGGTTGTATTTGTAGGGGTTCTGGGTAATGCCTGCTATAGCCGCACATTCCGCAAGGTCGCAATTCTGAATATCTTTGCCGAAATAAAGCTGCGCCGCAGACTGTACGCCGTTACAGCCGCTGCCGAAATGGACGATATTCAGGTATGCTTCCAAAATCTCATCCTTGGAGTACTCATCTTCCAGCTTGAGCGCCATGAAAATTTCACGTACCTTGCGCAGCAGGCTCACTTCGTTTTTACCCGTGATGTTTTTGACAAGCTGCTGGGTAATCGTGGAACCACCGCCGCCCGACTGGCCGGTGAAGAGCTTCCTCACCGCGCTGAATGTGGTCCACCAGTCAACGCCTTCGTGCTCTTTAAAACGTTTATCTTCGATTGCTACGATGGCATCTTTCATAGCCTGTGGAATGAGGCTGAAATTCACCCACACCCGGTTTTCCGAGCTATGAAGCGAAAGGTATTCTTCAAACTCACCCTCTTCATTTTCCACATAGATCACGCTGTTGTAGTCCAGCTTCTGCAAATCAAGGCTGGGCGCTTCTACTTTATTCCCCTCCTGCAAGATATAAGCCAGCGTCGTTCCGCCGACTGCCGCACCTGCAATCATAAAAACGATGAAAAACGTCAGGAGGAATTTTCCAAGAGAACGCGCCACGATTTTTGCAGCTGCCGCCGCCGAACGCTTTCCTTCGCCCTCAGACGCCAGCTGGCCTGTCATGGTATTGTACTTGTTGATGTCCGTTTTCTTCAAAATTCAGCCAACTCCTTGCTATTTTATCCGCAGTACTTTTGGCGTGCGCATATTTTTCCAGCCAGTCCCCATACTAACCGCGAGGTGATGTGCTTTGAATAAAACAAAACTGCTCGCCATATGCCTGACTGGAGCAGGTATTCTTGCCGCAGGGGCTGCAATCGGCATTTCACAGCTTTCTGCAACAGAATCGGACCCCTACACTCAATTATCGTCTTATTCTACCGCAAATTCCCAGACAAGTCAAGAAACTCCGTCAACGAGCGGGGAAAACAGCGATTCTGTGCGGGCTGACACGAACCAGGGGCCAAAATACCGCGTTTCGGTTTACGGGGAATACGTCGCTGTCTTCCTGACTGGCCGCGAGATTCCCTATCAGGTGCTGGAAACCAGGGTAGACTCTCTTCCTGCATATGACCAGGCGCTGCTGCGTGAGGGGCTGGCCGCACGGGATGAAGCGGAACTGACAAAAATCTTGCAGGATTATGAAAGCTGAATCGGCAGGGAAACGGGGCGTAACAGAGATGCCCCGTTTTTCTTTTGCAAAGGCAGTACCGCACGAACTGGCGGCCACGGAGCAGATTGTTTCGGGCACGCCTGCTGCGAGCTAACTGAACCGCCGCGCACAAATTCCCGCAGGGAATTTACAAGCGCGGTGGTTCCGCGTTGTTTTCTGTATCGGAACTTCGTGGGGGTTTGAAAAGGGACCAAGCCGGTCCCTTTTCCGCTTCTTTGCGCCCCTTTCTTCTCGCAGAAGAAAGGGCAACTTCCTGTTCAACGGAAAGTTGGAAGGATAGTAAAATCCGAACTGCTTCATCCAAACAACTTTTGATTTAAAAATTGTAATTTTG
>DVIY01000035.1 GCA_018710915.1 Candidatus Gallacutalibacter pullistercoris | reverse complement strand
ATACGCTGGTAAAAAGGGAGTCTCTTCTGAGACAATGATGGAATCCCTTTTTCCGTCAGATCATGTAGCTGACCCTGCGAATAATCTTAAAGTGACAATAAGCCATCTGCGCAAAACTATCCGCAATACCTGCCTTTCAGATGTCTTGAAAATTGAATATCGAAGCGGCGCATATTATATCAATGCGAGCGTTCCTGTTATTCTCGATATACATAAATTTTCTTCTTTATTGGAAAAAAGCGCACTTTCGCAGGAAGAAGAGCTTCCTTCTCTGCTTCAAGCAGAATCATTGTATGGTGGGGATTTTCTTCCGCATTTGAATGATATTGAGTGGGTTATGGTGATCACTTCGCTTTATCGTGAAAAATATTTTTCATGTATACGAAGGATTTCTTCGATTTTGCAGGAACGTAAAGATTGGGGGCAGTTGCTTCCAATTGCAGGGCGTGCCGCAGTGCGTTATCATTTGGAAGAATGGCATTGCCTGTGTATTGATTGCCTTCTTAATATGGGGCAGATTTCGACTGCCCGGGAAGCATATCGGCGAGCCACCCGGTCTTTACATGAAGATATGACCTATACAGGCACTCGTATGGCTGCCATGTTACAGCGTCTGGAAGAATGTGAAAAAGCTTCTGGAGGCAAGGTTGAACAGATGATTGGTTCACTTTCCGAATCTTCAAGTGATGAACGCCCATATTATTGCAGTTATTCCAGTTTTATTGACTTATATCGGATTAGCTGCCGTGTAATGCCCCATCGTACTCAGCTCAGTTATCTTCTAATCTACACTTTTGCTGATTTTAATGGAAAACGGATTCATAACCCCATTTATATTGAACAAACATTCCGTGTCATTAATCATGCTATCAACGCCAGCCTTCGTAATAGCGATGTATATACCAGCTATGGAAATGAAGTTTATTTGCTGCTTTTGATTGACGCAACGCATGAGGATTGCGTACAAATGAATCATCGTATTCAAAAAATGTATCGTACAGTTCATGTCCCAGGAATTTTTCTTCGATGTACCATTCATAAAGTTGGAGATGAAATTCTCTCTGCAATTACAAGCCATCAGTGGGATTCCTTGGTGGAGAACTCGGAGAGCATACTGGAATAAAATTTTTATAAAGCAAAACGAAAGGCCGGCTGAAGGAGAAGACAGCCGGCCTTTCGTTCACATAAAGAGTCTGAAAGAGGTCTTTGAGACTTGTAATCAAAAAGTAAAAAAGGAAGAAAAGGAGTTTTTCATGAAGAGAGCGTTTTAAGAATCAGTTTCGATTTTCCAGGAATATTCTTTCAAATCGGCTGTTAATTTCGCCCAGCTTTCACCATTTATCCATTTTAAGGTGAGCAGATTTCCTTCTCCGCCCACTTCCAACTGGGAGTCAAAACCAAAAGCAGGGCAGTTGCTTCGAAAACGCAGCAGCTCCAACTGTTTGCGAACCACATCTTTTTGCAGTGCTTCTTCTATCTGGGGAAGAGTTAGATTGGTTCGATTGATCTCTTTGTGCCCGCCTGGGCCTGCTCGGCGGACTGCTTCGTGGTCATTCTTTCCAGCGAAAAGATCAAGATACCATACTTGCGGTTTTCCAGGCATAAACAGCTGAATCGCACGGGCCAGCAGCATCCGGCGGTCGTCTTCACCCAATGCGCTGTAATAGGTGGCGTTTACCTGATAATACATATTTTTCTGCCCATGCAGATTCTTTACATATCCGCCTCGTGCTACCACTGTATCAATCAAACGCTGAATCTGTTCATCGCTGATAAGCCCTTTCAGATCCAGCAGCGGAATTCCGTCGTGACAGCCCAGCATGTTGACAGTATGGATTTTTTTATCAAACAGTTCCTGTGCCCATTGGCGCAGATAGCGCCCGTCCTGCTCTTCAAAAGCGTCAATAATCAGCCCGGGCAAGAAGAAGTCGTAGGTCATATAGCCTTTTTGGGCTACTTTTTCATATATTTTTTCGCCATAACTGGCGTGGATTTCAGGGAGAAGCTTTAAGCCATGACGGTCAGCCAGTACACGGATGCGTTCCAACAGATCCCAGGTGCCCGGCTCATTGAGAAAGTTTTTCTCGCCCGGTTCTTTAGGGGCATAGGCAAAAGCATCCAGACGGACAATTTTGGCGCCATAGTCAGCCAGCTTTGTCAGAGTATCATCATAGAACTCCCAGACTTTTGCAGATTTGATGTTCAAATCCATCTGGCCCAGGTATTCACGGTGATTTTCCAGCCATTCTACTACAGAATCACGGCAATGTTCAAATTTACCGAACTCTATTTCACTGGGCTTTTTCCCTTCATCCAAGGCACAGCAGAGCAGATTGTGCAGCTGATTGGCAACCCCATACTGAACAGAAGCAATCTTCATCAGCTGCTGTATGGTGGGGCGCTGGTACTGTACATCCTGGTAGAAGGTGTTCCAATAGGGAACGTCACGTCCATCCGGAAAGCGCACCATCAGAATCGGAAGCCCAGGTTTACGGAAAAACATATCGCGAATCAGTTCCGGATCAGGCTGAATATAGCCTTCTTCTGTCATGGTTCCGTGGCCGGCCCAAAAGGTGTTCCAGTCAATAAAGAAATCACGATATGGAGAATTGTCTCCGTTTTTCAAGATGTCCTGAAACTGCGGGCTCAGCACAGAAGCGTGATTTAAAATAAAATCCAGCTTTAAATCCATGCCCAGCTTCTCCAGCTTTTCCAGATCTTCGCGGGTTGCATAAACATCGCTCAGCGAATAGTCTACCACTGAAAAACCACGATCCAAGTCCGTATTGAACAAGCTTGGCAAAATGTAAAAGGATTGAAAAACACCGCGCAGCTCCGGTTTTTCTAAAAGCTGTACCATATCTCCCAGGCAGGAACCAACACTATCTGGATAGGCATTGAGCATGGGGGCTGCCTGTGCAGTTATTTTGCTCATGATTTTCCCTCCTTTACGGTTGTGCCATTAACTGGCGATACTGGTCATAGGTGAGAAGCTCGCCTTTTTTTGAGAGGATAATTTTGGCTTTGTGAGCCTGGCTATCCAGCAAACGCTGTTCAATTTCGAGTACCATCGTAACAAACGGGCTGTCTGCCCCGCTGTCACGGTTGCGGCTGCGGCGGTACTCCAACGTTTCGCGCGGGGTGCTGTTCATCAGGATGGGGATATCAACTCCCTGATAGCCGTCGCTGTTGGCGTGAGTCCATTCAATAATCAGAACGTTGATCTCGGAAAAATCCACGTTATCGTACCATAGCGCGGTATCGGTGCGGCCCATGCGTTTGAGCCAGATGCTTTGTGCACCATTTTTGAACTGCGAAACAATTCCGGTCAATTCGTCAAAATCCTGTTCTTTGTCTGTTCCAAGATATCCGGTTAATGCGCTGCGACCAGCTTTTTGATAAACAGACAGCCATGGATACTGCTCACAAAGGGCAGGATCAGAGTCTGTACCATCTTTCTGAAGGTCAGTGAGAACAGGCTGGATTTCTTCAGAATAAATCCCGGCAGTCAAAAGCCCCCGAAGGCCGCTGCAGCGGAAAATGCGGACGCGTTCGGCATCGTTCTGTTCCGGAATCCGGCGAGGATAATTATCACCGGAAAGGACATAGGTTCCAATACCGGCTTCACGCAGATAATGTCCCATCAGCGAAGCCATGCCGGATTTTCCGGAGCCGGAGCCGCCGCAAATGGCTACGACTGCGCGATGGCTGGGATTGAGTTCCATAACATCCCGAAGCTGTTCTGCCAGTACCGGGAAAAGGGTGGCTGCTTTTTGTACCTGCTCGGGATGAATACTTACTTTATCACCGGGCATATCGCCATGCGGAAGGGCAGCCAGATCAGGGATGACGGGGGGAACCCAGGCCCCGATATTTTCAAATAAAGGGTACATATGCGGAAACCTCCTGAACATGTCTTAGATTGGTGCATTGCCTAACCAGACAATGCACCTGACTCCTCTTTTATCATACATCACAGGGGATTCGTTTTCAATCATGCAAAATATTTTATTGATGCCATCAGGCATCAGATTCACTCCATTCCACCACCAGGCTGTCATATTCAGTGGGAACGATAGGAAGTGTCAGACCGCATTGATTCCAGACGCGTCCACTGTGTATACTGCCATTATAAGAGCAGACATACTTGCGGTTTTCATCCAATCCTTTAACAGGAAGATGTACCGGCAGAGGGTTGCCCTGGCTATCAGTTTTGACCATGGTCAGCATAGCATGGCTTTTGTCTTTGGCTACAAACTCCCAAGCCACAAATTCCTGGTCGCGCATACCGGTCAGACGGTAGTAATCCCCTTCGTGGGTCAAATCATAGAAATGCTTGAAGGTAGCAATCTGCTCCTTGACCATTTCTTTTTCCTCATCAGAAACCCGGTTCAAGTCCAGTTCATACCCAAAACTGCCGGAAAGCGCCACATTTCCGCGGGTTTTAAAGGAAGTGCTGCGCCCAGTTTGATGGTTGGGGACAGCTGAAATATGAGCGCCCATAGCACTGATGGGATAGAAGAAGGAAGTACCATATTGGATGCTCAGGCGGTTGATGGCGTCGGTATTGTCGCTGCACCAGATTTGCGGGGAATAGTAGAGCATTGCAGCGTCAAAACGGCCGCCGCCGCCGCTGCATCCTTCCAGCAGCAAGTCAGGAAAACGCTCCAAAATCCGTTCCAACAGGTCATACACGCCCAGAATGTGCCGATGGAAAATCTCGCCGCTTTGTTTGGGAGAGAGTGTGTGGCTGTAAAGATCGCAAATGCTGCGGTTCACATCCCATTTTACATAATCAATTGGGGCCTTTCCAAGAATATCACTTATACGCTCCAGCAAATAGTCGCGGATTTCTTTTCTGGACATATCCAGTACCAACTGGTTGCGGCCGCGGTTTGGCTCGCGTCCGGGAATCTGGATCGCCCAGTCAGGATGTGCGCGGTACAGGTCACTGTCTTCTGAAATCATCTCCGGTTCAAACCACAGGCCGAATTTCATCCCCATGGCATGGAGGTCTTCGCCAAGCTGTTTGAGCGTACCGCCCATTTTCTTTTCGTTTACGAACCAGTCGCCCAGCCCGCTGTTATCGTCATCGCGTTTGCCAAACCAGCCATCATCCAGTACGAGCATCTCAATGCCCAGCTGTGAGGCCTGGCGGGCGATGTTAAGGATTTTCTCACGATTAAAGTTGAAATATGTTGCTTCCCAGTTATTGATGAGCACAGGGCGCGGGGCGTGCTTATATACACCGCGGCACATATGCTCGCGAAGGATATCATGATATTGCTGGGAAAGGGTGGTCAAGCCATTGGGGGAATAGCTCAGGATTACCTGAGGCGTATCGAAAACCTCGCCTGGCTCTAGTGTGAACCGGAACCAGTCGGGATGAATTCCCATCTGTACACGGGTTTGGCCGCGTTGGTCTTTCTGTGCGGAAAACTGGAAATTCCCGCTATACACCAGGCAGAATCCGTAGCAGTCTCCGAAATCCTCTGTGGTTTCAGGCCGGCAGAGGATGACGCCGGGATTTTGCTGATGGCTGGAAGTGCCGCGAATACTGCCGACTGAAACACAGGCAGGGCCTACAGGAACCCGGTACAAGCTGCGTTCCATCGCATGGCGGCCGGAAAAATGTATCATTTCATAATCGCCAAACAGATAGTCCAGCGAACAGGAAAGGGCTTTTTCCAGAACAACTGGTGTTTTGCCCGAATTTTCTACTTGAATGCTGCGGGTGATGATGTTTTCTTCTTCAAACACACCATAATACAGCCGCACGGTTATCCCAGAGACTTTCTCACGCATGGTGATAATCAGCGTTTCTCCAGATTCCTCTGGCGTGTCATATAATGCAGGCATTCCCGGAACCGGGCGGGAGAGGGGGGAAATCTCCCAGCCCTGGAACCGGAAATCCGCCGCGGTGCTTCCGTCAGCATGGGTAAGCCGGAGCATGTCATCCCGGTAATCGCCCACGCCGCTGGAGGGCAGTTCCTGCGGCAGACAATCCAGAGAATATGTGCGGTCGCCATTGGCTTCCGGAGGATTCCCGGAAAAGCCGACATCTGCTTTGAAGATCAGCTCTTCCAAATCCTCCGGGTCAATGCGCTTGCCATAATAGGTGTGGAGAAGAACGTCATGTGTATCCGCTTTCATTTGATATGTGCTGTCTTTTGTCTGAAGGGTGAAAACCCTGTCGTTTCCACTGACAAAAATACCCATACGTTTTCTCCTCCTCTATGTGATGTAGGGAATATTATTCCTTGACTGCGCCGATCACAATACCGGACACAAAGTACTTTTGCAGGAAGGGATAGATAAGCAACAGCGGAATGGTAGAAACCACGATTTTGGTGGCGTTAAATGACCGGTTGTTCATCTGGGAAATCTGTTTGAGCTGTTCCGCGTCGGTAATCTGTGTAATATCTACGGTCAGCTGCTGAATATAGGTTTGAAGAGGATAGTTGGAAGCCTTGTTCATGTAGAGCAATCCAGAGAAGTAATCGTTCCAATGTCCTACAATAGAGAACAACGCTACTGTTGCCAACGCAGGCAGGGAAACAGGCAGATAGATTTTCACCAGAATGGTCAGCGGAGAAGCACCATCAATACAGGCAGCTTCGTCCAGAGAAACCGGTACACTCTTGAAGAAGTTGATCATCAGGATGACATTAAACACCGGAACTGCACCGGGAAGCACCAGCGCCCAGATGGTGTCGGTCAGTTTCAGGCCACTGACTACCATGTACAGGGGGATAATGCCGCCGGAGAATAGCATGGCGAAAATGACAAACTTGATGTAGATTTCTCTTGCAGGGAAACGGAGCTTGCTTTTGGACAGAGGATAAGCCATGCTGATAACAAAGAACATGTTGATCAGTGTTCCCAGTACGACTCTCTGGATGGAAATCCAGAAGGAAGTCCAGAACTGCCCATCATTAAGCAGTTTGCTATAAGTGTTCAGCGTAAAATCGACTGGCAAAAGTCCAACCTGGTTAGAGGCTACTGCACTGCTTCCGCTCAGGGAAATGGCGATCATGTTGATCAGAGGAAGCAAGCAGCTCAGGGTCATCAGAATAACGACCAGCCAGATAATGACTTTCGCCGTATAGGTGCCGAATGATTTCTTTTGAATCATATCTCTCACTGCTTCCTTTCTTAAAAGATTCCGCTGCCGGTGGTCTTTTTTGCCAGCTTGTTTGCACCCAAAATCAGCACAAAGCTGATGACGGACTTGAACAGGCCGACAGCCGCACCGATGCTATATTGACCTTCCACCATACCAATTCGATACACATAGGTATCAATGATATCGCCGGTTTCATATACAATGGGGTTATACAGGTTGAAAACCTGGTCAAAGCCTGCGTTGAGGATATTGCCAAGGTTCAATGCAACCATCAGCACAATGGTGGGCATCAGGGATGGAATGGTAATATGCAGAATCTGTTTGAAACGGGAAGCACCGTCGATGGAACCGGCTTCATAAAGGCCAGGGTCGACAGAGAGCAGCGCTGCCAGATAAATTACGGAGTTATAACCGAATTCTTTCCAGACATCGGTTCCCACGATTACCGTGCGGAACCAGTTGTTGTCCGCCAGGAACTGGATGGGCTCCATGCCGAACAAACCAAAGAAGGCATTGATGGGGCCGTCCAGAGAGAACATATTGCTGACGACTGTGGCCAATACAACCCAGGAAAGGAAGTGGGGCAGATAAACAATCGTTTGGAACGTTCTCTTGAAAAAGCTGCCGCTCAGCTCATTGAGCAGGATGGAAAAGAAAACAGGAACAATGGTATTAAATACCAGTTTTGCAAAAGCGATAATCAGGGTATTCCAGAATACCTGTACGCTGTCGGGAAAACTGAAAATAATCTCAAAGTTTTCCCAGCCCACCCATTTGGAGCCAAACAGGCCGCGGGCCGGAATATAATCCTGGAACGCCATCAAGGAACCTACCAGTGGGATAAAAACGAAGATCAGCAGCATGATCATGCCGGGAAGCAGCATCAGGTGGAACGTAAGACGTTCTTTCGAACCGCCCTTGCCGGTCACGGCTTTTGCAGCTTTTTTACCAGACATAAGCGCCCTCCTATTCTTAAAATTGGTGATTTTGCATTTTGGTAGGGGGAAAAATAGCCTCCAAAACCTTGCGTGAATACGCCGCTTCCAGACGTTTTGGAGGCTGTTTTTTATTTTTTCTCAGAAGCTGAGGACTTTATATTATTCAGCGATTGCCTCATTGACTTCTTCGGTGATTCTGTCGCCGCCGGCGCTCTTCCACTGTTCCACAAAGCTGTCGAACTCGGAAATCTGCTTTTCACCGGTGATGATCTTCAGAACGGTTTCCATCTCCATCTTCTCCAGAGAGCTCCAGCGGGAACCCATGGAGTCGGTGGTCTCAAAGAAGGAAGGCACCAAGAAGTTGGCAGGCTCTTCAATCATCTTGAAAATAGAGACCATACGGGACATGTACTGGGAATAATCGGCGGAATCTGCCTTTTCTCCGGCTTCTTCAGCGGCCAGGAAGCGTTTGGCGGACTCATAGTAGCTCTGCTCTTCGGTGGTCAGGGTGGACTCATCAGCGTCGCCGTTCATGACGTCGGCCACATGCTGGGTCATCAGTTCAGCGTTGTTGCCAGGCTGCACTTCGCAATACAGGGGCCAGTTGAAGTATGCCAGCGTCTGGTTTTCCTTGATTTCCTTGGCGGCGTCGGTTTTGTCCTGCTTGGAGTACTCGGAGTTGACATTGACGATCTTCATGGCCAGTTCGGGATGCTCATAGCCCTTGCGGACTACCACAAAACCGGCATAAGGCTTGGTGCTGATAGCGTTGATTTTTCCATCATCGCCTACGGGGCAGGAAACATTGACCCACTCAGCGTCGTCAGAAGCGTAAGTAGAAGTCTGAGCCTGGTTAAAGGGAGACCACCAGGGGCCGATATAAGCGCCGCACTTGCCGGAAGAAATCAGGCCGACAATGTCGTCATTGGTGCGGGTTGCAAATTCTTTGTCGATGATGCCCTCGTTGTACCAGCGATTCAGCAGCTCCAGAGGCGCTTTCATCTCTTCCTGAACGGAACCATATACTGCATTTCCGTCATCATCGGTGATCCAGATGTTGGGATAAGCACCCAGAGCGGTGAAGACGTTGTCGATGGCGAAGGTGTTGTTGGGATAACCGCCGTACACTTCGCTATGTACCACCATACCCATGGTGTCATCCTGGCCGTTGCCATCGGGGTCATTTTCGATAAAGGCTTTCAGGACAGCTTCCATCTCTTCCAGAGTGGAGGGTTCTTCCAGCTTCAGATTGTCCAGCCAATCCTTGCGCAGCCAGAGGAAATCCTGACCGTCACTGAGCTGGGTTTTGGGAATGGCCATCAGTTTGCCGTCAAAAGTTGCAGCATCCAGAGGGCTGTTGCCTTCGCCGTAGCTTGCATAAGCCTCTTTTACGGTGTCGCAGGCGATGTTTTCATAAATGTCGGTGAGGTCTTCGATCAGATCGCTTTCTACCAGATCGACCAGCGTTTCATAATTGGACACATGCATGATATCGGGAATATCCTGGCTGGCAATGGCCATGGAAACCTTCTGGTCATAATCTGCACCGGAAACTGCTTCAAAAGCGTTTTCGTTCTGTACGTTCAAAACTTCTTTCAGGTAACGGGTATAAGCGTTGTTTTCGGTGGTGTCATCTTCATAAGCGGTACCTGCCAGCACATCAGACCCTTGGTTTGTCAGGTTGTATCCAGTGGTGTATGTTACCAGTTCAGGATATTTTCCATAAGGGTCATTTGCGGCCTCTTCCCATGCGGCTTTTTCTTCTTCGGTCATGCCTGCTGTAAAATCTTCTTCCTGGCTGCATGAAGTCATGCTGAAAAGCATGGCGGCAGCAGAAGCAAGAGCCAGCAGTTTAACGGTTTTTTTCATGTTGTTCCTCCTGTAATCATAGATTTGTTGGGGTTTTTGCTATTGATTTCTGAACCATAAGAAAATCTCTGTCTATATAATACAAAAGTTTTCAAATTATTCATATATCAGATTTCCGACAAACATATCAGATTCCCGCCGACTTTCCCATATTCGTTTTACTTTTTT